>NZ_JBIAXP010000028.1:0-75312 GCF_042896795.1 Kitasatospora sp. NPDC001261 | reverse complement strand
GGCGCCGCCCTCGGGGGCCCACCCCGTGGAGCCGGTTCCGGGGGGTCGGCCACACCGAGGACCACCTGTCGCGGGGGGGGGGGGCCCACCCACCCGCACCCCCCGCCCCCCTTCCCACCACACCCGAAGGGAAGCGCAGCCATGTCCGTAACCGGATTCCCGTCACCCGTCGCCGAATCGGCCGCTGGGAGGCTGGTCGCCGAGAACCTGGCGGTCGGCTCCTGGAACGACGCGGCGGTCAAGTTCGGCAACACCTTCGGCGCCGTCGCGGGCTTCCTGGGCATCCTGCTGGTGGTCTTCCTGGCGGCCGGTCGGGCCCGGGGCCGCCTGGCCCGGCCGCTGGCGGTCGCGGTGTTCCTCGGCCCGGCGGTGCTGCTGCTGGCCGTCGGCCTGGTCGTGCCGCTGGTCCGCACGGTCTACCTCAGCCTCCAGAACGACGACGGCACCCGGTTTGTCGGCGGTGAGAACTTCGGCTGGGCCCTCACCTCCGACTCGGTGCAGAAGGTGCTGGTCAACACGCTGCTCTGGCTGGTGGTCGCGCCGCTCGTGGCGACCGGGCTGGGACTGGTGCTGGCGCTGCTGGTCGACCGGATGCGCGGCCAGTCGGTGTACAAGTCGCTGATCTTCATGCCGATGGCGATCTCGCTGGTCGGCGCGTCGATCATCTTCAAGTTCGTCTACGAGTCGCGCGGGCCGGGCCAGCCGCAGATCGGCCTGCTCAGCCAACTCGCCGTCGCCGTGGGCTGGGACGATCCGCCGAACTGGCTGCTCTCGCAGCCGCTGAACACCTTCCTGCTGATGGCGGTGATGGTCTGGGTGCAGACCGGCTTCGCGATGGTGGTGCTGTCGGCGGCGATCAAGGCGATCCCGGACGAGGTGGTGGAGGCGGCCCGGCTGGACGGCGCGAGCGGGGTGCGGCTGTTCTGGTACGTCACCGTGCCGATGATCCGCACCACGGTGATGGTCGTACTGACCACTGTCATGATCATCACCCTGAAGGCCTTCGACATCGTCCGCACCATGACCGGCGGGAACTTCGGCACCCAGGTGCTGGCCAACGAGATGTACTCGCAGTCCTTCGTGCAGTTCAACTCCGGCCGGGGCAGTGCCCTCGCGGTGCTCCTCTTCCTCGCGGTGCTGCCGCTGGTGGCCTACAACATCGTGCAGCTACGGAAGGAGCGTGAGGTCCGGTGACCGGGACGGGCGGCCGGGAGCGGCCGGTGGAGTCGGTGCGGTCGGTGAAGGCGGCGCGGTCGGTGCGGCCGGTGAAGTCGACGCGGTCGGTGCAGCCGGTGCGGAAGGCCTTCAGCAGTCCGCTGGCCTCGGTGTTCGTGATCGCGATGACGGTCCTCTGGACGATCCCGACGCTGGGCCTGCTGGTGACTTCTCTGCGCCCCAAGCAGGACGTGACGACCAGCGGGTGGTGGAACGCCTTCCTCCATCCGGACCTCGGCCTCGGCAACTACCACTCGGTGCTGTTCGAGGGCGGGTCCGGCGCCTCCACTGGCCTGATGCCCTTCCTGGTCAACTCGCTGGCGATCAGCGTCCCGGCGACGGTCTTCCCGCTGGCACTGGCGGCGATGGCGGCGTATGCGCTGGCCTGGGTGCGGTTCCGGGGGAGCGACGCGGTCTTCTTCACGGTGTTCGCGCTCCAGGTGGTGCCGCTCCAGATGGCGCTCATCCCGCTGCTGCGGCTGTTCGCCGGCGGTGCGCACCTGGGCTCGCTGACGCTGATCCCGGCGGTGGACCTCAAGGGCAGCTACGCACCGGTCTGGCTGGCGCACACCATGTTCGCGCTGCCGCTGGCGGTGTTCCTGCTGCACAACTTCATCGCCCAGCTGCCGCGCGACCTGATGGAGGCCGCGGTGGTGGACGGCGCCTCGCACTTCAAGATCTTCCGCTCGATCGTGCTGCCGCTGTGCACCCCGGCGCTGGCCTCGTTCGCGATCTTCCAGTTCCTGTGGGTCTGGAACGACCTGCTGGTGGCACTGACCTTCGCGGGCGGCACACCGGAGGTGGCGCCGATGACGGTGCGGCTGGCGCAGCTGTCCGGCTCCCTCGGCGGGCGCTGGGAGCTGCTCACGGCCGGGGCGTTCCTGTCGATCATCGTTCCGTTGATCGTCTTCTTCAGTCTCCAGCGCTACTTCGTCCGGGGGCTGCTGGCCGGATCGGTGAAGGGGTAGCCAGGGGAGTCCTGTGGTGGTGAGGGCATTCTGAACACGTTCGAAACTGATTTTTGAACTTGTTCAGAATGGTCTACAGTCGGCAGCGGCCGGGCGCTGAGCGCGCCGGTCCGCGGACCGCCCGATGGGTGGCGTCCGCATGCCTGCCGACCACTGAGGGGGACTCATGCCAGGCCCGTCCACGCCTGCCCCGTCCGATTCGCCCGGTCCGACCGAGTCGGCCGACTCGACCTCGCCGGGGTCGACTGAGTCGCTCGATCCGACTGGGTCACCTGACTCGACTGGGTCGCCCGACTTGATCGCGCCGGGGTTGACCGAGTCTCCTGACCTGACTGGGGCACCCGACCTGACCGGGTCGCCCGATCCGGTCACGCCGGGATCGACTGGGTCACCCGACCCGACCAGGTCGCCCGATCCAGTCGCGCCGGGGCCGACCGAGTCGTCCAACCCGTACGACGCGTTCGACCCGTACGGTCCGTACCGCCCGACGGGCACCCGCCCGCAGAGCAGGCCGGGCCCGGGCCGGGCGCCCGGCGTGGCTGTGCCCTCGCCCCCCGCGTGGCTGGCCCCCAGCGCCCCCGAGCGCCGGGCGGGGGCCACCCCCAAGATCCTCTTGGCGGCCCTGCTCACCGGCCTGCTGACGGCCTGGCTGCTCTACGACGGCCTGGGGCCCAACCTGCTGCTGCTCGGCTCCGCCACCGCTGTCGGGGCGGGGATCGCCGCCCGGACGGCCGGGCGCCGGATCCGGCCCTGGACGGCGGTGTGGAGCCTGCTCGCCCTCGCCCTGCTCGCCGTCCCGGCCCGGTGGGACGCCGGCTGGCCCGCGGTGCCGGCCGTGGTCGGTGCGCTGGCGCTGGCCTCGCTGGCGCTGCACGGCGGCCGTCGCTGGCCGGGTGTGCTGTTCCCGCTGCCCGGCATCGTGTGGCAGCTGGTGTCCTCGGTGGTCTGGGTCTGGGAGAGCATGGACCGGCGGCCGCTGCCCGGCCGCGACCGGATCGTCCCGGTGCTCAAGGCGCTCGGGGTCGCCGCCGCCCTGCTGACCGTCTTCGGCCTGCTGTTCGCCAGCGCCGACGCCGCCATGGCGGATCTGCTGGGCGGTCTCAGCCCGGATCTCGACCTCGACCAGCTCCCGGGGCGCGGCGCGTTGTTCGTGCTCGGAACGGTGACCGTGCTGGGCTTCGCGCATATGGCCGCCGGCCCGCGCCGCTGGGACCGTACGGTGATCCGGCCGGGCCGGGAGCGGCGGCGGCTGGAGTGGGCGCTTCCGCTGATCGGGCTGAACCTGATGTTCGGTGTCTTCGCGGTGATCCAGGCCGTGGTGGTGCTCGGCGGAGCGGACGCCGTGCTGAGCAACACGGGGATGAGCCGCTCCGAGTACGCCCGGCAGGGCTTCTGGCAGCTGAGCGTGATCACCGTGCTGACGCTGGTTGTAGTGGCGGTCGCCAACCGCTGGGCGCCGCGCACCACCGTGGCCGACCGCCGGGTGGCGCGGATCCTGCTCGGACTGCTCTGCCTGCTGGCGCTGGCCGTGGTGGCCTCGGCGCTCGGCCGGATGTGGTTCTACGTGGACGCCTCCGGGCTCACCCGGCTGCGGCTCTGGGTACTGGTGGTCGAGGTCTGGCTGGGCGCCGTCTTCCTGCTGCTGATCGCCGCCGGGCTGACCCGCCGCGCCGGTTGGCTGCCGCGCGTCGTCGTCCTCAGCGGGATGCTCACCGTCGCGGTCTACGGCCTGATGGGCCCGGACGCGATCGTCGCCGAGCAGAACGTCACCCGGTACGAGCAGGCCCTGCGGGACGACCCGCGCACCGCGGCCATCGACCTGCGCAACGTCCGCGGGCTTTCGGCGGACGCGGTGCCTGCCCTGGACCGGCTCCCCGAGCCGCAGCGGAGCTGTGCACTGCAGCTGATCGGGCAGGGCCTGGGGGCGGAGTCGAAGCCCTGGTACGCCACCAACCTCGCGGCCACCCGGGCCCGGGAGATCCTGGCGGAGCGGCCGAGGGTCGACTCGACGACGGTCGGCCGTACGGCCTGCGATCAGGCGGGGCTGGCGTCCGAGGCCTGGTAGGCCGCCCGAGGGTGGAGGCGGGGGCCGCGGACAGCGGTAGGGCCGGCCAGGAGCGTGCTGCTCCCGGCCGGCCCTTGGCGTCGTGCGGCGCCGGTCCGTCACCTGCGGCGTCGGCGCGCGGTGGCGGCGTCAGTGCATCGCGACGGCGGAGGAGCCGCTCGGCAGGTCGCTGGCCTTGGCCTTGATCACGAAGACCGCGACGAGCAGGGCGACCGCCGCGAGCGCGGCGCCCACGATGAAGCCGTGCGAAATGCCCTGGGTGAGCACGGTGTTCGCGGCGTCGGTGCCCTGCGGGAACTCGTGGTGCTGCTGGAGGTAAGCCAGCTGCTCAGGCTTCGCGCTCTCCATGAACTTCGGCAGCTGCACGGCGGCCTCGGCCGTGGCGTAGTGCGCGAAGACCGTGGTCAGGATCGACAGGCCGAGCGAACCGCCGATCTGCTGCATCGAGTTGAGCAGGCCGGAGGCGGCGCCGGTCTCCTCGCCCGGGACGCCCGCGACCGCGAGCAGCATCACCGGGACGAAGATCAGACCCATGCCGAAGCCGAACACCACCGTGGGGCCGAGGACCCCGTCCAGGTAGCCGCTGTCCTTGCTCATCTGGGTCAGCCAGGTGAGGCCGACGGTGACCAGCAGTGCGCCGCCCGCCATGAAGGGCTTCGGGCCGTACTTGGCCTGGAGGTTGGAGGCGATCTGCGCGGCGATGATGATCGCGACGCTGATCGGGAGGAAGGAGACGCCGGCCTTCAGCGGGCTGTAGCCGAGCGGACCCTGCACGAACAGCACGACGTAGAAGAAGATGCCGAACATGGCCGCCGCCAGGCAGAGCATCATCACCAGGCCGCCGGTGCGGTTGCGGTTGGCGAACAGGTGCATCGGGGTGATCGGCTGGTCGGTGCGGCTCTCGACCACGAGGAAGGCGGCGAGCAGGATCGCGCCGGCCGCGAAGGAGCCGAGCGTGATGCCGTCCGACCAGCCGTCCGAGGCGGCCCGGATGAACCCGTAGACCAGGCCGACCAGGCCGAGCGTCGAGGTGAGGGCGCCGGGGAGGTCGAAGCGGCCCGGGTGGCGCTCGGACTCGGCGATGTGGCGCGGCGCGGCGATCGCGATCAGGATGGCGATCGGCACGTTGACGAAGAACACCCAGCGCCAGTTCAGGTACTCGGTGAGCAGACCGCCGGCCAGCAGGCCGATCGCGGCGCCGGAACCCGCCACCGCCGAGAACACGCCGAACGCGCGGTTGCGTTCCGGTCCCTCGTCGAAGTTGGTGGCGATCAGGGCGAAGGCGGTCGGGGAACAGATCGCGCCGCCGATGCCCTGGAGCGCGCGGGCGGCCAGCAGCAGGCTGCTGTCCTGCGCGAAACCACCGAGCAGTGAGGCCAGGCCGAACAGCAGGGTGCCGAAGATGAACACCCTTCGGCGGCCGAGGATGTCGCCCGCTCGACCGCCGAGCAGCAGCAGCCCGCCGAAGGTCAGGGTGTAGGCGTTGATGACCCACGACAGGTCGGTGGTCGAGAAGCCCAGGGCGTCCCTGATGTGCGGCAGTGCGATGTTCACGATGGTCGCGTCGAGGACCACCATGAGCTGGGTGGCGGCGATGACGGTCAGGGTGATGCCCTTGCCCCGCCCCTGGTTCGTCCGCGGTGGTGGGTTCTTGCTGAGCGTGTCGGAGATAGCCACGAATGTGCCCCCTGCTGGCTATGTGCTCGGTGGTGCGGGGCCGGCGGAGTCGCCGGTCCGGGCATGGCACTGCGCCCTTGCGCAGGCCGAGAAGGAACGGGATCGTTCACTAAGCGGGACGATATCCTGGCCGTGATTGTGAACGCAAGCGTTCCTTAAGGGTGGTGGCGATGGAGCGGTTGGTGCGACGCCTGGTGGCGGACCGGTCCGGTCGGTCGCCGGGTGGTTCGGCGGGGCCGGCGCCCGGAGAGGCGGCTGTTCGGCCCGAGGTCCTCCGGCCTGAGGCCGTGCGGTCCGGGGCTGTCCGGTCCGGGGCCGTTCGACCGGGGGAGGAGGGTGTCGGGGTGGCGTCAGGGGGGTCGGGCGCCGGGTCGGGCTCGGGGCCGGGTGGCGAACCGGGCTTCTGTCCGGTGCGGGCCGCCCGCCAGGCGCTGACGCGGCCGGCGCGGCGCCGGGGGAAGGAACTGGAGAACGCGATCTTCGAGGCCGCCCTCGACCAGCTCACCTCCGGCGGATACGCGCGGCTCACCATGGAAGGGGTCGCCGGCGCGGCGCGGACCGGGAAGGCCGCACTCTACCGGCGCTGGGCGTCCAAGGACGAACTCGTCATCCACGCCCTGGACGCCACTCTTCCACGCCCTTACGACACCCCCGACCTCGGGTCCGCGCGTGACGAACTCCACCGGCTCATCGAGGGGTTCACGCAGGCGATGGCCTCCCCGACGGGCTCCGCGCTCAACGCGCTGATGGGCGAGATCGACCAGGAGCGGGCCGAGGTCTTCAAGGCCTTCATCACCGACCGGGTCATCGAGCCGACCGCGCGGACCATCCTGGAGATCCTGCGTCGCGGTGCCGAGCGCGGCGACGTCCGGCCCGGTGCGGCCACCCCGCTGGTGGCCGACGTCATTCCGGCGGTGCTGCTCTACCAGGTCAAGATCCGCGGGCTGGAGAACATGGGGCCGGGGTTCGCCGGTCGGCTGGTGGACGAGGTGCTGGAGCCGATGATCCGGGCCTGAGGCGGTCGGTGCCGGGCCCGGGCACTGCCGGACCCGGTGCCTCCCCCGGACCCCTCCCTCCCGGGAGGCGGATTCGGCGGTCATGAGCGGGCTTAGGCTGGAGGCTGCCCCCGCTGAACGGATTACGCCATGCCCATCGTCCCCCCGACGCACTCCGTCGAACGCTCGCTTCGCCGGGCCGGCGCCAAGATCGTCGTCGGTCTCGACGAGGTCGGGCGCGGCGCCTGGGCCGGGCCGGTCACCGTGGGCGCGGCCGTCACCGGTCTGCGCAAGGCGCCGGAAGGGCTGACCGACTCCAAGCTGCTCACCGAGCTGCGCCGTCGCGCGCTCGCACCCGTCCTCGCCGACTGGGTCACCGCGTACGCGCTCGGGCAGGCCACCCCGCAGGAGTGCGACGAGCTCGGCATGACGGCGGCGCTGCGGCTGGCCGCCGTCCGCGCGCTGGAGGCGCTGCCGGTCGAACCCGACGCGGTGATCCTGGACGGCAAGCACGACTACCTCGGCGGACCCTGGCGGGTGCGCACGGTGATCAAGGGCGACCAGTCCTGCATCTGCGTCTCCGCCGCCTCGGTGCTCGCCAAGGTCCACCGCGACGGCCTGATGGCCGAACTGGGCGAGGGATGCCCGGACTACGGCTTCGCCGACAACGCCGGCTACCCGTCCCCGGTGCACCGTGCCGCGCTGGAGGAGTTCGGCCCCACCGAGCACCACCGGCTCTCCTGGGCGTACATGGACGGACTGCCGAAGTGGCGCCATCTCAAGCGCGTTCGGGAGGGTGCGGGCGACGGCCAGGGGTCCGCCGACGAACAGTTGACGCTCGGTTTCTGACGGTCCGTCTGGAATTGCCCCGGGAGGGGGCGGCAGGAGGCCGGCGCCCAAGGGGTGGGGTGCCCGTGCGCGTCCGACCGGCATTTGATAGATATCCGGGTATGCCTGTCTTCCCCGAGGAGCCGGAGATTCACGAGAGCCTCCCGGGCCCCGGCGTTCCCTTCCTCCGCGAGTCGGACGCACAAGCCCCCGCCACCGCACCCACCACCGTCGTCGCCCCGGCTCCGGTGCCCGGACCCCGTCCGGCGCCCCCGCGCCCGGCCCCGCCGCGCGCCGCCCGTCCGGGCCCGCCGCAACTGGTCCCCAAGCCCGGGCCGGCACCGCGCCGCCCGGCCCCCGCCGAACCGCGGGTGGAGGTCCAGCGGATCGCCGCCACCCCGGCACAGGCGGTGGAGCGCGCCGACGACGCGGTCGACCTGCTGCTGGAGTCCGGCCGCACTCCGGGCGACATCCTGGTGCTGACGGTCGGCGAAGCGCACCCCTGGCAGCAGCACGAGCTGTCCTTCGGTGAGGAGCGCTACTGGGCGCAGCTCGCCGAGGGCGGGGACGTGTTCTACGCGGATGCCGCGCTGACCCGTCCGGTCCGTCGCGAGGTGGTCGTCCTGGTGGTCAACGGCGGACCGTCCGCCCGGGCCGCCGAGGCGTACGCCAGGGCGCTCGACCACGCGACCGCGCTGCTGGTGGTCTGCGGCGACGCCGGCCCGGCCGCGAAGGGCGCGGCCGGAACCACGCCGGGCCGCCCGGGCAAGGCCTGACCACAGCCGTCCACTTCGGGCCCGGCGCCGCCGTACGGTGCCGGGCCCGAGGTCCGTCCCGCGGCCCCCGGTGGCTGACGGCCGGTGCCGACGGCCGTTGTCGAAGGCCGGTGTTGACGGCCCGACGGCCGAGGGCTGCCGCGGACTCAGCGCGTGCCGGTACGGCGGGTCGGTTCGGCCGCCGCGGCCCGCGTCGCGGCCCACGGGGGTTCGGACTGCGGGGAGCGCGCCGTGTCCTCGCCGCGCTTGGCCTGGTCGGCCGCCAGCAGGCGGGTCTGCTGGCCGCGAGGGGCCTCCAGGGCCGAACGCGGCGGTAGTTCCGTCACGGTGTGCACCGGCCCCTCGGCCCAGGAGCCCGAGTGCGGCTTGCGCCCGCCCCGACCGTCCCCGAGGACCTGCCAGCCCGCCGGGGTGAGTCCGATGTACGCCCCGCAGCGCAGTCCGTGCAGTGCGGACGCGTCCCGCAGCGCCCACATCCAGGCGCCGTCCTGCGCCGTCCAGCCGGGTGCGCCGTCGCGGCAGCGCAGCAGTAGGGCCGTCCGGGTCGGCTCGGGCAGTCGCAGGTCGTGCGGGATGATCCGGCGCAGGTTCGCCAGCAGCGCGTTGCGGTGCTGCCATCCGTCGGTGTCGTGCGGCCAGGGGGTGAACGAGGCCGAGGCGGCGAGGTGGTGGAGCGCGTCCAGGACGGCGACCACGACGGTGCCCGGCTGGGGCAGGTGGCGCTGGTGCAGTTCCACGACGAACTCGCGCGGGTCGCGCAGCAACGGGATCCCCGAGGCGGTCCAGGTCTCCAGGTCCAGCACCCGTCTGGGTTCCGGGCTCCCGGAGAAGGGATTCTGACCTCGGCCGATACCGTTGATCACGATCCTCCTTCCTGGCCCGTGGGCAGGCGGGTGCCTGGGTACGCCGAAGGGCGGGTCCAGCGGACCGGATTTCGGGTACCCCCCAATTCTCGGGGCATCGGGGGCGGAGCGGCAACGATGAAATGATGAACGCCATCCGATAGCCCATGGTCTGCCGGATATGTTCCACAGTCGCCCGACCGCCGTAGAGGTGCCTCCGGGCCTTGATCCACAACGCCCGGAGGGCAGGGTGAGCCGTCGTCGGCACGGGTGACCACTCCTTTCTCGGGCCGTTCGACCGGTGTGATCGAAATCGCTTCGCTTGATCCTTTCTGTTGGGCCATTCGAGTGAACGGGAGGGCTCCTTCGCCGGTTTTCCGGCGTTGGGTCACCCCTGCACGGCCAGCACCAGCGGCAGCACCGCGCTCGCCCCCGCCCGGCGCAGCAGCCGGGCGGCCACGGTGACCGTCCACCCCGAGTCGACGAGGTCGTCCACCAGCAGCACCGGCCCACCGGCGGCCGCCACCGCCTGCTCGACCTCCGGTGGCAGGACCAGCGCGCCGGCCAGCGAGTGCAGCCGCTGGGCGCTGTTGCTGCGGGCGCCGTGCGGGGGCAGCCCGCCGGCGTACTCGATCCGGCCGAGCAGCGGCAGCCGCCCGATCTCGGCGATCCGCGCGCCCAGGCTGCCGACCAGCCGGGGCCTGGCCGAGGAGGCCATCGTCACCACGCCGACCGGCCGGTCCAGCCGGGCTCCCTCCGTGGTCGCGGGCCCGGCCCAACCGCCCGGACCGCGGGCCCAGTCGGCGAGCACCGCCACCAGGGCGTCCACCGCCTCGCCGGGCACCGGCACGTCCGGCGCCTGCTCGGCGAGCAGGGTGCGCAGCCGGTTGCCCCAGCCGATGTCGGACAGCCGGCCGAGCGCACGGCCGGTCTCCGCCTGCTCGCCCGCCGGGATCCGGCCCTTGAGCGGCACCCCGAGCGCGTCCATCCCGGTCGGCCAGAGCCGTCGGGGCTCGAAGCTCACGCCCGGGCGGCCGAGCGCGGCCCGGGCGGCGGCCAGCGCCTCGGCGGAGACGTCCGGGGTGTGCAGCGGCCCCGCGCAGTTGTCGCACCGGCCGCACGGCGCGGCCTCCTCGTCGTCCAGCTGGCGGCGCAGGAACTCCATCCGGCAGCCGGTGCCCGCCGCATAGTCGCGCATCGCCCGCTGCTCCGCCTCCCGGGAGGCGGCGACCTTGGCGTAGCGGGCGGTGTCGTACTCCCAGCTCTGGCCGGTGGCCGTCCAGCCGCCCTTGACCCGGCGGACGGCGCCGTCCACGTCGAGCACCTTGAGCATGGTCTCCAGCCGGGCCCGGCGCAGGTCCACCCGGGGCTCCAGGGCGGCGGTGGAGAGCGGCCGGCCGGCCTCGGCCAGCGCGTCGATGGTGCGGCGCACCTGATCCTCCGGGGGGAAGGCCAGCGAGGCGAAGTAGCGCCAGATCGCCTCGTCCTCGCGCCCGGGCAGCAGCAGTACCTCGGCCCGGTCCACTCCGCGCCCGGCCCGGCCGACCTGCTGGTAGTAGGCGATCGGCGAGCTGGGCGAGCCGAGGTGCACCACGAAGCCGAGGTCGGGCTTGTCGAAGCCCATGCCGAGCGCGGAGGTGGCGACCAGCGCCTTGACCCGGTTCGCCAGCAGGTCGGCCTCGGCGGTGCGGCGCTCGGCGTCCTCGGTGCGGCCGGAGTAGGAGGCCACCGGGAAGCCGCGTTCGCGCAGGAAGGCCGTCACCTCCTCGGCGGCGGCCACCGTCAGGGTGTAGACGATGCCCGAGCCGGGGAGCCGGTCGAGGTGGTCGGCCAGCCAGGCGAGGCGGTGCGCCGGGTCGGGCAGGGAGAGCACGCCCAGGGTGAGGCTCTCCCGGTCGAGCGGCCCGCGCAGCACCAGGGCGTGCTCGTCGGTGGTACCGGTGCCGAGCTGCTCGGCGACGTCCGCGGTGACCCGGGCGTTGGCGGTGGCGGTGGTGGCCAGCACCGGGACGCCGGGCGGCAGGTCCGCGAGCATGGTGCGCAGCCGGCGGTAGTCGGGGCGGAAGTCGTGCCCCCAGTCCGAGATGCAGTGGGCCTCGTCGACCACGAGCAGGCCGGTGGAGGCGGCGAGCTCGGGCAGCACCTGGTCGCGGAAGTCCGGGTTGTTCAGCCGCTCGGGGCTGACCAGCAGGATGTCGACCTTCCCGTCGGCGACCTCCTCCTGGATCGCGGTCCACTCGTCGGTGTTGGCCGAGTTGATCGTGCGGGCCTGGATGCCGGCCCGGCCGGCCGACTCGACCTGGTTGCGCATCAGGGCGAGCAGCGGTGAGACGATCACCGTCGGCCCGGCGCCGCGGGCCCGGAGCAGGGCGGTGGCGATGAAGTAGACGGCGGACTTCCCCCAGCCGGTGCGCTGGACGACCAGGGCGCGGCGGTGGTCGACCACGAGGGCCTCGATGGCCGTCCACTGGTCCTCGCGCAGGGTGGCTCCGGGGCCGGCGAGCTCGCGCAGGACGGCCTCGGCCCGCGCCCGGACCTCGGCGCGGTCGGCGGTGGCGGTGGTGTGGATGTCGGGCTGCTGCATGGCGTCCATGTAACCCCGTACCGCCGACAAGCGACGAATGCCGGGGAGCGGAGACGGGGGAAGGCGGGGTGTATTTCATCCGCTGATCCGCTGAACGGCGGTCAAAATCCACTCGCGGGAGGGAGTGTCGCCTGCTCCGAATGAGTGAGGGAAAATTCGGGGGCGGAGTTATCCACAGGAAAAAAGTCGGTTCCGACGCCGTTCGCGGATTGCGTCCACTCTTGCGGCCATGAACGCGATGAACAACGAACACGTCATTCTGTCCCTCGGACCGGCCTCCGACCACCGGCAGGTCGTCATGCGCGGCCCGGCCGACATGGCCGAGCTGCTTCCGTACTTCCTGGGCTTCTACCCCGACGACAGCATCGTCGCGGTGGGGCTCCACGGCCCTGGCCTGCACCAGGGCGGGGTGATCCGGGCGGACCTGCCGCGGTCGCCCGCGCAGTGGCCGGCCGCGGCGGAGGAGACGGCCGCCCTGCTGGTCGCCCTCTCCGAGCGGCACGGCGCCCGGCCGCTCCAGGTGCTCCTCTACCTCTGCCAGGACCGCGGTACGGCCCACGCCCCGCCGGTGGTGGACGGGCTGCGGCCGCTGGCGGAGGCCCTCCGGGCGGCCTTCGGGCGCCGGGGCGTGGCCGTCAAGGAGGCGCTGTGCGTCTCGGACGGCCGCTGGTGGTCCTTCCTCTGCCGCGGCGACGGGTGCTGCGACGCGGCGGGCAATCCGGTGCGGCGCAGCCCGGAGCCCGGTCCGGCGGCCGCCGCCGCGACGGTGGCCGGCCTGGTGCCGCGCGGCAGCCGCAAGGCCATCATCGGCGGGCTGGACCCGGTCGGTCCGCCGGCGGACGCCGCCCAGCGCGAGGCGCTCGCCCGGGCCGAGGCCGTGGACGCCCTCGCCAGGGAGCAGCGCCTCGCCCTGCTCGACCAGGCCTTCGCCGAGTTCCGGGCCGGAGCCAGGGAACTCGACGCGGACCGGACGGCCCAGCTGCTGCTCGCCCTGCGGGACCGCCTGGTGCGGGACCGCGGCGTCGAGTACGCCAGGCCCGACGAGCTGGCCCCGGCCGAGCGGCTCTGGCGCTTCCTCGCCCGGCGGGCCGTGCCGCCGTACGAGGGCTGTGCGGTGGCCCCGCTCACCCTGCTGGCCTGGACGTCCTGGGTCGCCGGGGACACGGCGACGGCCCGGGTCGTGCTCGGGCACGTCCTGCGGCTCGCCCCGGGCTACCTACTGGCCGAGCTGCTCTACGAGTCGCTCAACGACGGCATGACGCCCCAGGGGCTGCTGGCCGCCGTCGAGGCCCAGCGCCGGCGGCGCGAGGAGCCCGGGGACGCCACGGCCCCGGGCGAGGAAGCGCGGCCTCCGGCGGGCGGAGCGCCGAACGCCGAGGCGCCGCCGCCCGCCCAGGGGGTGCCCCTCCGCGACGACGCGGGCGCCGGGCCCGCCGCCCCGGGCGCCGGCGAGGCCCCCGGTGAGCGGCCCGGGCGGTCGGCTGGCGCGCGGCGGCACCGGCGTGGCGGTCGCCGGAAGGGCTCGTCCACGGCGTCGGTACCGACGGATCCGGGGCAGGGCGCCCCGGACGGCTCGGGAGGCCCGGAGCCGGACGGCGGTGGCGCCGGGGCGGTCGCCCTGCTGTCGGCGCCCGGACGGGCTGTGGCGCCCGGGCACGCCAGGGTGGCCGGGGAGCGGTTCGCCCGGGGCCTGCGGCTCGGCCGGGCGGCGGCCTGCGTGCCCGCCGCCGCCCGGACCGGCCACCACCGCTGCCGGGGCGTCCGGCGGGCGGCGGGAGGAGGCCACCGTGCGCACTGAGCCGCTCCGCGCCGCGGCGCCAGCCCGAGGGCCGCTACGCCTCGCCGTGCGCCATCTTGATCAGGCGGTCCAGCACCGTGCTGCCGCTCATCCGAAGGCCGTCGTGCTCCCACTCGTTGGTGATCCAGGTCCGCAGGCCGCGCACCGCGCGGGCGGTCTCCAGCGAGTCGGCGGTGTCCACGTACATGTCGTCGTGGTACACGGCCGCCACGACCGGCACGGTGTTGGTGGCCAGTCGCACCCGGTCGTACAGGTCGGGCCAGTCGGTGCGGGCGGCGAGCAGGTCCGCGGTCTCCTTCAGCGGGCGCAGCGCCGGGTCGGTGTCGAACATCCAGGGGTAGATCATCTCCCCGGTGAACAGCACCGGCGCGTCGGACTCCAGCGCGGCCCGGGCGTCGAACTGCGGGAACTCCTTGCGGACCCGCTCGGCCGCCCAGGCGGTGCCGCCCTGGTCCACCGACCGCTGGCCGTAGATCGACTCGTGCAGCACCGCGTAGAGCGGGCCGCCCGCGAAGGAGAGCTGTGCCTGGGCGCCGGCCAGGAAGGTGTCGGAGAGCTCGTGCCCGGCCGCGCCCTCCACCCAGGCCTCCTCCAGCAGGTAGTGCAGCGTGCCGGAGCCGTTGCCGCCGCCGAGCAGCATGCCGAGCGCCTGGAACGCCTCGACGGTGAGCAGCCCGCCGTCCGGCAGGGTCGCGGGGGAGTCGGCGAGGTGGGCCGCGATCCGGCGCACCGCCTGGACGTCCTGCGGGAACCGGGCGTAGTGGCCCTCGTTCTTGCCGACCACCCGCGGGTAGGCGGCGCGGTAGACGTCGTCGGCCGAGCTGCCGAGGCCGGAGAGGCCACCGGTGATGAAGGCCTCGGTCAGGCCCTCGGGGGCGATGGAGAGGTAGGTGAGGGTGCAGAAGCCGCCGAAGCTCTGGCCCAGCACGCTCCAGCGCCGGTCGGCGCCGAGCAGCCGCTCGCGGATCAGCTCGGCGTCCCGGACGATCGAGTCCGCGCGGAAGTGGGCCAGGTAGTCCGCCTGCTCCTGCGGACCACCGCGCCGGGCGAGGGTCTGCCGGGTCGCGGGGGTGGACCGCCCGGTGCCGCGCTGGTCGAGCAGGAGCACCCGGTAGTCGTCCAGGGCGCGCTCCAGCCAGGAGTCCCGGCCGAGCGGCCGGGCGGCCTTGCCGCCCGGCCCGCCCTGGAGGTAGACCAGCCAGGGCAGGTCGGCCCGCTCGCGGCCGGCGGCGACCACCTCGCGGGCGTACACCTCGATCTGCTCGCCCTGCGGGGCGGCGTGGTCGAGCGGCAGCTGGAACACGTGGTCGGTCGTGACAATCCCGGGCAGCCGGCTGATGGTGGACATGCAACTCCTCGGTCTCTGCTGGTCACAGCGATGGCGTCGCGGTTCACGGGGTCACCGGGTGCGGGGGCCGCGACCCCCGCACCGTATCCTGGCGGCGGTCGAGCACCGGTTCGACCGCCCCGTCCGTCCGACCGGTCGGCCGACCCCGGCCGACGACCGCCCCGAGCGGGCCCGACGGAGGCCCGCAAGACGAGTGCCGGCCCCGGATCGCGGACGGTGACGCGCCCGCGCCGAGGCCCCGGTGACGTTCCGACGGAAGCTGTACGGCCGCCCGGCAGAACCGTCCCGACCAGCGGCGCAGCGGCGGGGCGTGACCTGGTGGCGGTGCGCGGCGTTCACTCCGGGGGTCTCCGCCCGGTTCGGGCGGGCCGATCACCGGGCGGTGCGGACCAGAGCGCCCGGACACCGGCAGCCGTCGGCGGCCGCGTGCGGCACCATGACCGGTGGCCACCAGGGGGCCGAGCGTCACGGCGGGTGCGGGCCGCGGGGGAAGGGCGTCACCGGCCGACCGGGCCGCCGGACCTGACGGCGTGCCGGGCCGCGGCGAGGGGCCCCGGGAACGAAGGCGCGGCGCGCCGGTACCGGCCCGGTACCGAGCACCGCATGGCACGACCCGTCACCGGGTACGGCCAGAAACGGCACACCCGCCGACGGGACGGCCCCGCCGGCCCGGCATCATCAGCACGCGATCGAGCATGCTCGCGGCCCACCGGCCTGACCCGGCCACCGGACCGCCGAGGGGAGGAGAGTCCGGTGACCGCCATGAGGCCACCACAGGCCATGCCGGCCGAGAGCGTGGTCGGCGCGCCGCCCAGGCCGGTGGGCCGCCACGACCAGGCCCCGGCAGCCGGGCCCGCGGGCGCACCGCTCGGCCCGGGCCGAGCCGCGGCCCCGCCGCGGCCGCAGCCGCCCGCCGTCCACCACGCGGTGATCTGCGTCAACGCCCCGGCGATGGCCGCCTCCGGCCCCGACGGCCAGCTGCGCGGCCACGGCCTGCACGGCTTCTACCGCAACGGCGTCCGGGTGCTCGCCCGGATGGAGCTGCGGCTGGGCGGCATGGAGCCGCTGCCGCTCCAGGGCACTCTGACCAGCACCGCCCAGGCCCGCTTCCTCGGCGCCGTCCGCATCCCCGGCGACCTCGACCCGGATCCGGCACTCACCGTCGAGCGGCTGCGGCACGCGGACGGCGTGGAGACCGTGGTCGTGCGCAACACCGGTCCCCGGCCCGCCCGGCTGCCACTGGAGATAGCCCTCGGCACCGACCTCGGCCCGGTCGCCGAGATCGCGGCCGGGCACCGCCAGCCCGACCTGCCGGGGCAGGTGCAGTCCGCCGGACTGCGCTGGACGGGCCCGGTGCACAGCGCCGTGGTCAGCGCCCAGCCCTCCCCGCACGCCGTCCTGGCCGGCGCCGGCGTGCTCCGCTGGGACCTGGAGGTCCAGCCGGGCGCCCGCTGGTCGGTCGAGCTGCACACCGAGCTGGAGACCGCCGCCGGCGGCCCGCGCCCGCCGGGCGGCCGCGGCACTGGCGCGCCACTGCCCTGGTCCGAGCCGGAGGTCCGCAGCGACGACACCCGGGCCGCCCCACTGGTCTCCCGCTCGCTGGACGCCCTCGGCGGGCTGCTGTTCGCCGACCCGGACCGCCCGACCGACCTCTACCCGGCCTCCGGAGCGCCCTGGCGCTTCGGCCTCGCCCCGGCCGACGCGCTCTGGGCCGCCCGCCTGACCCTGCCGCTCGGCACCCGGCTGGCGGCCGGCACCCTCCGGGCGCTGGCCCGCCGCCAGCAGCTCGCCCCCGCCCCGGGCCGCACCGAGGGCCTGCTGCCCGGCGCCCTGCGCCACGGCGGTCCCGAGCTGCCACCCACCTGCACGGCCACCGAGGCCACCCTGCTGTTCGTCACCGTGCTGGCCGAGGCCTGGCGCTGGGGCCTGCCCCCGGCGGAGGTCGCCGAGCTGCTGCCGACCGCCGAGCGGGCCCTGGCCGCCCTGCGGGAGGGTCTGGTCGACGGCTTCGTCACCGACCTGAGCCGCCCGGCCGAGGAGCGCTCCGCCCACCCGGTCGCCGCCCGCGCCGAGGTCCAGGCGCAGGCCCACCGCGCCGCCCTGCACGGGGCCGAGCTGCTGGAGGCCTTCGGTCGACCGGGCGCCGAGGACTGGCGCGGCTGGGCCGCCGGGCTGCGCCGGCGCTTCCGCGAGCGGTTCTGGGTCGACGACCTCTCCGGCGGCCGCCCCGCGGCCGGGCTGGCCCCGGGCGGCCAGCCGCTGCCCGCCGTCGCCTCCTCCCTGGTGCACCTGCTGGACACCGGGCTCGCCGTGGACGGCGGCCGGCACGAGAGCCTGCTGGACCGCGAGCAGACCCGGCTGCTCGCCCAGCGCCTGGTCGCGCCGGAGCTGGACAGCGGCTGGGGCCTGCGCACCCTGAGCGCCAAGTCCCTCCGCTTCAACCCGCTGGGCCACCGCGGCGGCGCGGTGCGGGTCCACGAGACGGCGCTGGCGGTCGCCGGACTGGCCGAGGCCGGTCACGAGAACGAGGCCGGCACCCTGCTGGAGGGCCTGCTCGCCGCGAGCGCCCACTTCGAGGGGCGCCTGCCGGAGATGTACGCGGGGGAGCAGCGCACCCCCGGCTGCCCGCCGGTGCCGCACCCGGCCGCCTGCCGTCCGGCGGCGGTCTCCGCGGCCGGTGCCGTGCACGCGGTGTTCGCCCTCGCCGGGGTCCGGCCCGACGTCCCGGGCGGCCGGGTGCTGGTCCGCCCGGCCAGCACCGCACCGCTCGGCGAGCTGGAGCTGACCGGTCTGCGGGTGGCGGGCGAGCCCTTCTCCGTCCGGGTGAGCCGGATCGGCGTGGCGATGGTGGAGGAGGCGTCCGAGGACCTGCAACTCGTCGCCCGCTGAGCCCGCCGCGGCCCGCCACCGCCCGTCCGGGCCCGGCGCCGGTGACACCGGGTCACCGGCACCGGTCCCGTCCGCTCCCGGCCCGGCGCGGCCCGTATACGAACCGCGCCGGGTCGGGCGGGGGCCACCGGCCAGGAGCGGCCACGCACGGGCCTGTGCTTATCGTCAGAGAGACGACTATGATCGTCGCCATGTCGCGCTACGATCCGTCGGCCTTCCCCCCGTTCGCTGTCACGGTTGACCTCGTGGTGCTGACGGTGCGCGACCACTCGCTCTGCGCCCTGCTGGTCAGACGAGGCGAGCCGCCGTTCCAGGGGTACTGGGCGCTGCCCGGCGGCTTCGTCCGCCCGGACGAGGGCCTGGCTGAGGCCGCCTCCCGTGAGCTGGCCGAGGAGACCGGCCTGCGCGCCCACACCGCCCCCGGCCAGGACGCGGTCGGCCCCGGTGCGGCCGGCGCCCACCTCGAGCAGCTCGCCACCTACGGCCACCCGCAGCGCGACCCCCGGATGCGCGTGGTCAGCGTCGCCTACCTGGTGCTCGCCCCCGACCTGCCGACGCCCCGGGCCGGCGGCGACGCCAGCGGCGCCCGCTGGGCCCCGGTCGGCGAACTCCTCGGGGAGAACCCGGCCGACGGTGTCCCGCTCGCCTTCGACCACGGCCTGATCCTCGCCGACGGTGTGGAACGCGCCCGCTCCAAGATCGAGTACTCCTCCCTCGCCACCGCCTTCTGCCCGACCGAGTTCACCGTCGGTGAGCTGCGCCGGGTCTACGAGGCGGTCTGGGGTGTGGTGCTGGACCCGCGGAACTTCCACCGCAAGGTCACCGGTACCCCCGGCTTCCTGCTGCCCTCGGGTGGCACGACGACCCGTCAGGGCGGCCGTCCGGCCCAGCTGTTCACCGCCGGCGGTGCGACCGTCCTCAACCCGCCCATGCTCCGCCCGGAGTCCTGACCCCCGCGGGCCCTGTGCCCGGTCCTGTCCCCAGCCCTCCGCCAAGCCCTGTGCCCGGTCCGCCCGGACCCGGTACCGACCCGCCGTTGCGCGGCATCGGGTAGCCGAATGGCCTGGCCTGGCTGCGGACCCGGGGGCGTCGGCGCAGAGTGTCAGTGGACGCTCCGACCGCCCGGGCCGGAGGCCTCCGGCCCAGGGAGTCCCGCGATGGCCATCAAGGACTGCGCCAACCAGCGAATCCTCATCGAGGGGCTGGCGGCGGACTACCAGAGCCTGGACAGGACCACCACCGCAACGGAGAAGGAACTGGCCGAACTGCAGGCCGAGCACGCGGCGCCCGAGGCGATCGCCGCCGTCGAGGAACGGCTGGCCGCCGAGCGGGAGCGATTGGGCGAGATCGTGGTCGAGGGCCAGGCCGCCGTCGACGACTTCCACGCGGAGTGCGGCGGTGAGCAGCTCCCGCCACCGCCCTGGCCTTCCCGATAGGAGCCGCACCCGTCATCGGACACGGAGCCCCGCCCGTCCGGCACCGCCGAAGCCACCGGAGTCACCGAAGCCACCGGAGCCGCCGAAGCAACCGACTCTGCCGGGACCCGGAACGGACCGGTCGACCGTGAATCGCAGGATCGGATTGTCCCCTGATCGGGTGAGGTGGGCAGCCGGTGGGCCCGTGCCGTTCCCGTAATGCCCGGAATAGCCGTCGCCGCCCCCTAATGTGCTGGCGCGGAGCCGCGCGGGTGCATGCCCGCCCGTCAGGGGTGCTCCGCGTCGAACAGCTCGGCCGAGGGCACGGGAGCAACCAGCGATGATCCAGATCACCGGACTGACCAAGGTCTACCGCAAGGGCGCTCCGCCCGCAGTGCTCGACCTGACCTTCGACGCCCGGCCCGGCACGGTGACCGCGCTGCTCGGCGCCGAGGGGGCGGGCAAGTCCACCGCCCTGCGGCTGATGCTCGAACTCGAACGCGGCCAGGGCGTCACGCTCTTCGACGGCCGCCGCTACCGTCGGCTGCGCCACCCCGAGCGCGAGGTGGGGGTGCTGCTGCCCGGCACCGGGGAGGCCGCGGTGGCCGGACATCCGGGCCGCAAGGCGCGCAGCCACCTGCGGATGCTCGCCGCGGCCGTCGGCGTCCCGGCCCGGCGGGCCGACGAACTGTTGGAGCAGACCCGGCTGGCCGCCGTCGCCGGGCAGCGGCTGCGCACCTTCTCGCCCGGCATGCACCGCCGCCTGGCCCTTGCCGCCGCCCTGCTCGGCGACCCCGGCGCGCTGCTGCTGGACGGGCCCGCCGACGGTCTGTCACCGCGCAACGTCGAGTGGTTCCACTCCTTCCTGCGCTCCTTCGGGGCCGCCGGCGGAACGGTCCTGGTGACCACCCGCACGCCGCAGGAGGCCTCGCAGCTCGCGGACCGGGTGGTCACCCTGGACCGCGGTCGACTGGTGGCCGACCAGCCGGTCGCGGAGTTCCGGCGGACCAGGCTCAGCCCCGAAGTGGCCGTCCGGGGGCCGCAGATGGCACGGCTGGCGGACCTGCTGGTCAGCCAGGGCGCGGACGTCCGACGGGACGGCAGCGTGGGCCTCGCGGTGGCCGGCATCGACCGCACCGAGATCGGCGAACTCGCCTACCGCCACGGGATCCTGTTGCACGAGTTGGCGGACCGGGTGGTCGAGCAGCCGGCGCCGCGGGTCGTCCTGCCGGCCGGCTCGGGCCGCTCCGGCCACCTCCGCCTCCACCCGGAACCCGGGGCGGGGCCGGGCCCGGAGCCGGCCGAGCAACCGAACCCGGCACCGAACCCGGAACCGAAGTCAGAGCCAGGCCCGCAGTCGGCCGCCGAGCGGATCCCCGAGCCGGCCGCCGAGCCCACCCCGGTCGGAGCCGTGACGACTCCGGCCGAACCGGCCACCGTCTCCGCCCCCGAAGCGTCCGTCCCCGAAGCCACCGCGCCCGAAGCCACCGCCTCCGTCCCCCGTGCCGCCACCGCCCCGAAGCACAACGCCCCCCGCCGCCGGGAGGACGGCTCCCTGCCCACCCGCGCCCTGCCCGCCGTGGCAATCGCCGCTGCGCTCCCCGCCGCCGCGCTCCCCGTCCTCGGTTCGGCGGGCCGCCGCCCCGGGCCCGTCGGCCGTCGGCCGGAGCCGACCGCGGAGGCCGGGTCCGACGCCCCCGCCAAGCCCGCCCCCGCGCCCATCGTCGCCGTCGACCGGCTCTTCCGCGACGACCCGGCCCCGGTCCTGCCGCATCCGCCCGCCCGGGTCCGGCCGCCGGGCCGCCGGTTGAGCGCCGACGACCTGCTCACCGACGACACCGTCCGCCTCCGTCGCCCCGTCTCGGGCACGAGCGCCGTCCGGGTCTCCACCGCCCAGCCCCCCGCCGCCCCCACGGCCCCCGCCATCCCCGCAGCCCCTGCCCCCGCCACCCCCGACGACCACCGGAGCGAGTGAACCGTGCGTGTCCTGGCCTACGAGCTGCGCCGCCTGCGCGGCCTGCGTTCCACCTGGCTGCTGCTCGCCGCCGTGCTGCTCGGCGACGCCGTCGTGGCCGCCGTCCTGGCGGACCAGGCCCCGGACGGCCCGCTGGCCGCCCCGGCCGGGGTGCGGCTGCTGACCGCCGCCGTCCCGTTGGTCCCGCTGCCCTTCGCGGCGCTCGGCGCCGGGGTGCTGGGCGCGCTTTCGTACGGGCACGAGGTGCGCCACCCGGGGCTGCCGGCCTCGCAGGTGTCGTACCCGCGCCGGGTGCGACTGCTGCTGGCCAAGCTGGTGGTGATCGGGCCGGTGGCGGCCCTGTTGGCGCTGACCACCCTGCTGCTCGACACGCTGGCCGTGCACCTCGCGCTGCCGGACGGCGTCACCGTGGCGGCCTGGGCGGACCCGGCCGCGCTGTCGGACGGGGTGTCCGCGGCGGTGACCGGCGCCGGGCTGTCCGGGCTGTCCGACCTGCCGGGCGTGTTCTCCCCGCTCGGCCTGACGGCCGGTCACGGGGTGCCCGCCGCCCTGCTGGCCTTCGTCCTGCTCACCGTGGTGGCGGCCTGGACCGGGGTGCTGACGGCCTCGCTGACCCGCAGCGCCGCGGCCGGGGTGCTGCTGCTGTGCGCGCTGCCGCCGCTGCTGGAGTCCGGCGTCGCCCTGCTGCTGCGTCACACCGGCAGGCCGTGGCCGGCCCGGGCGGCCGAGCTGCTGCCGTTCCAGTCCGGGATCGAGTGGGCCTACGGCTGGGTGTACGGCGGTGCGCACGAGGCGGTGGCCGGGAGCGCGGCGCTGACCGATCCGGCGCTGCTCGCCGCGGTCGCGGCCCCCGCGGGGCTCCTGCTGCTCGCCGCCCTGCTGGCCCAGGCCCGCCGCCGCGCCCTGTAGACCCGTGGCTGCGCATCGCGCAGGGCCTCCCGCACGGAGCCGCACCCGTGGGCGGCCCTGTCCGGTCCTGCGGAAGCCCCCGGGGTGCGGCCCTGCCCGTGGCTACCAAGATCGACCAGCAGTGACCGTAATGCGCGGTTCTTCCTGATAAGAAGTCAATTATCCAGTCACGGTCGATCACCCTTTCGTGTGCTTTTCACGAGAATTCTCAAGCCACGCCTGCGGATCGCCGACAAAGGAGGCGTGAGTACCCTTGCGCACCCCACCATGACCCCCGCCCGTTCCGCCGATGGGCCCATCCACGGTCCCGGCGACCTGGACCGCTTCTCGTACGCCGACCGGCCGACCCCGCCGGCGCCCCGCTGGGAGGGCGCCGAGTCCGACATCGGCCGGGTCGGCCGCAAGACCACCAGCAGCCGCGGCCGCGGTCTGCACGGCCAGCTGGTCCAGCAGCTCGGCCAGATGATCGTCTCCGGCGATCTCGGTGCCGACCGCCCGCTGGTGCCCGAGGAGATCGGCCAGCGGTTCGAGGTCTCCCGGACCGTCGTCCGCGAGTCGTTGCGCGTGCTGGAGGCCAAGGGCCTGGTCAGCGCCCGGCCGAACGTCGGCACCCGGGTCCGTCCGGTCGGCGACTGGAACCTGCTGGACCCGGACATCATCGAGTGGCGCGCCTTCGGTCCGCAGCGGGACGAGCAGCGCCGGGAGCTGTTCGAGCTCCGCTGGGCGATCGAGCCGCTGGCCGCCCGGCTCGCCGCCGGCCACGGCCGGGAGGACGTCCAGCAGCGCCTGGTCGAGCTGGTCGAGATCATGGGCCACGCCGCCTCCCAGGCCGACCTCTCCACGTACACCCGGGCCGACGCCGAGCTGCACGGCCTGATCCTCCAGATGGCCGGCAACCGGATGCTGGAGCACCTGTCCGGGATCGTCGCCTGCGCGCTGCAGGTCTCGGGCGGCCCGGCGATCTCCTGCGAGCGGCCCTCCGAGTCCTCGGTCGGCCTGCACGCCCGGCTGGTGGACGCGCTGGGCGCCGGCGACGGCACCGCGGGCGAGGTCGCGATGCGGGCGCTGCTCACCGTCCATCCCGAGGTCGAGCCGTCCGTCCCCGCGCCCAGGGAGCACTGAACGGGCTGTTTCCACGAGCGGAGGCGCCGGCTGGCGGCGGTCCGCTCCGCCAGGGCCCTCCGGTCGCATCGTGCGGCGCAGCCGGGGGGCCTCCGCATGCCGTCACCCCTCGGGTCGACCGGAGCCGGGAGAACGTGGGGAACGCCGGGGGCGGGAGAAGGACGGGGAAGCCGGAGCTGGGGGAGCCGGGCCTGCCGGCCGCGCCCGGGAGGGGTCGCCGGGCCCGGGAGGGCGGCCCGGCGAAAGGCGAGCCCATTTCGCGGCTTGTCCATGACAACAGTTCACCTCGCGAGTGCGCGATGATGGAAGCGGCCCCGGGTTGCGGGCGCCGGGTCGGTGTGACCCGCGACACGAAGGCCATGCGTAACACTTGACGAGTAGCAGCGATGTGTCCTGAGCGGAAGCAGCTCCGGAATACTCCAACATGTCAGAATGCTGTGTTGGTCCGCGGCGCTGCTGCCGTCCTGCAAACCCAGTCCTCAAGCCCGAGTCGGTCGGAATCGACACCGCGCGTCCGACGCGCGATCTCCTTCCCCGCCCGCTCGGGCGGCCGGTACGGGTTCGAGATCCACTCATCGTCCGAGAGGTTGTTCGTGTCGGCCAGCACATCCCGTTCGCTTCCCCCCGAGATCGCCGAGTCCGCGGCTCTGCTGGCGCTCATCGAGCGGGGCAAGGCCCAGGGGCAGATCGCCGGTGACGACGTGCGCCAGGCGTTCGAGGCGGACCAGATCCCGGTCACCAAGTGGAAGAACGTCATGCGCAGCCTCAACCAGGTGCTGATTGAGGAGGGGGTGGACCTCATGGTCAGCGCGGCCGAACCGGCCGGCGCCAAGCGCAAGAGCGTTGCTGCCAAGAGCCCCACCAAGCGCACCGCCACCAAGGCTGTCACCACCCGGACCCCGGCCGCCCCGTCGGCCCCGACCAAGCCGCCCGTGCGGATCGCCCCCGGCGCTCCCGTCGCGGCTCCGGCCGTCGCGGCCGCCACGGCCTCGGCTCCCACCGTCTCCGCCGAGATCACCGCCGAGGGGAGGACCGCGGTCGGCTCCGAGCTGAAGGCGGCTCCCGCGAAGAAGGCCGCGCCGGCCAAGAAGGCCGCGGCGAAGAAGACCGCCGCGCCGGCCAAGAAGACCGCTGCCAAGAAGACCACCGCCGGCAAGACCGCCAAGGGCGACGAGGAGCTGCTCGGCGAGGAGGAGCTGCTCGAGGACGTCGCGCTGCCCGGCGACAAGACCGAGGCCGAGGGCACCGCTCCGGAGGAGGAGTCGGAGGGCTTCGTCCTCTCCGACGACGACGAGGACGACGCGCCGGCCCAGCAGGTCGCCGTCGCCGGTGCCACCGCCGACCCGGTCAAGGACTACCTGAAGCAGATCGGCAAGGTCCCGCTGCTCAACGCCGAGCAGGAGGTCGAGCTCGCCAAGCGCATCGAGGCCGGCCTGTTCGCCGAGGACAAGCTCTCGGCCGCCGACAAGCTCGCCCCGAAGCTCAAGCGCGAGCTGGAGATCATCGCCGAGGACGGCCGCCGGGCCAAGAACCACCTGCTGGAGGCCAACCTCCGCCTCGTGGTCTCGCTGGCCAAGCGCTACACCGGTCGCGGCATGCTCTTCCTGGACCTGATCCAGGAGGGCAACCTCGGTCTGATCCGTGCGGTCGAGAAGTTCGACTACACCAAGGGCTACAAGTTCTCGACCTACGCCACCTGGTGGATCCGCCAGGCGATCACCCGCGCCATGGCCGACCAGGCCCGCACCATCCGTATCCCGGTGCACATGGTCGAGGTCATCAACAAGCTGGCCCGCGTCCAGCGCCAGATGCTCCAGGACCTGGGCCGCGAGCCCACCCCGGAGGAGCTGGCCAAGGAACTCGACATGACCCCGGAGAAGGTCATCGAGGTCCAGAAGTACGGTCGTGAGCCGATCTCGCTGCACACTCCGCTGGGCGAGGACGGCGACAGCGAGTTCGGTGACCTGATCGAGGACTCCGAGGCGGTCGTCCCGGCCGACGCGGTCTCCTTCACCCTGCTCCAGGAGCAGCTGCACTCGGTGCTGGACACCCTGTCCGAGCGCGAGGCGGGCGTGGTCTCGATGCGCTTCGGCCTGACCGACGGCCAGCCGAAGACGCTGGACGAGATCGGCAAGGTGTACGGGGTCACCCGTGAGCGCATCCGCCAGATCGAGTCGAAGACCATGTCGAAGCTGCGCCACCCGTCGCGCTCCCAGGTGCTGCGCGACTACCTGGACTGATTCGACGGCAGTCGTTCCACGCGAAGGCCCGGAGCCGCACGGCTCCGGGCCTTCGCGGCTGTCCGGGCCCGGGCGCGTCAGCGTACGGGTGGTGGTTGTCCCTCGTCCGGGTGGCGGCGCGGCGGGAAACGGTCGCACCGTGTAGCCGGTCACCTACGCTGTGCCGGTTGCCCGCTTCCGAGCCTCCTGGAGTCACGGTGCCGACCGAGCCGGACCGCACAGACCTGCCGACGCCCGCCCCGTTCCCGGCGGACCCCGCCGACCCGGCCGCCGACCGGGCGGGCCGCCGCCGCAGGGCCGCCGTGCTGGCGCTGCTCGCCGCCGTTCCCGTTCCGCTGGTCGCCCTCGGCACCGCGGCGCCGGCCGAGGCGCAGCGCCGGGTGGTCGGCGGCAGCGCGGTGAGCACCGCGGACCACCCGTGGATCGTGGCGCTGTCCAGCCGCCAGCAGTTCGGCAGCGGCCGTTCCGGCCAGTTCTGCGGGGGTGCGCTGGTCACCCCGACCAAGGTGGTGACGGCCGCGCACTGCTTCTACGACGAGGCCAGGGGCCGGGTGGACCGGCCGGGCCTGAAGGTGATCGTCGGCCGGGACGACATGCGCGGCACGTCCGGCCGGGAGGTGGCGGTGCGGTCGGTCTGGATCCACCCCGACTACTCCTTCGCCGCCAACATGAACGACGTCGCGGTGCTCACCCTCGCCGAGTCCCAGGGCGCCCTGCCGGTGGTCGAGCTGGTCGGCCAGGGCGAGACCGAACCGTACGCGGCCGGGACCACGACCCAGGTGTACGGCTGGGGTGACACCACCGGGCGGGGCGACTACTCGCCCGTGCTGCGCGGGGTGTCCGTGCCGGTCGTGCCGGACCAGGTCTGTGCGCAGGCCTATCCGGGCGGGCAGGACGGGAGGTTCGACGCCCGGGGCATGGTCTGCGCGGGCGAGGAGAGGGGCGGCAAGGACGCCTGCCAGGGCGACAGCGGCGGCCCGATGATCGTCGACGGTCGGCTGGTGGGCCTGGTGTCCTGGGGGACGGGTTGTGCCGAGGCGGCCCACCCGGGCGTCTACACCAGGGTGTCCTCGGTCGCGGACGCGGTGCGCTCGGTGCTGTGACCACCCGCGACCACCCGCAACCGCCGGTGAACGCCCGCGAACGCCGGTGGCAGCCGCGGACGAGGCGCCTCCGGTGCCGCGGACGTCGCGGCGGGTGAGCGGCCGGTCACGTGCCGGCACCGGGTTCTGACGCCGCGTCGGACGCCGCCGGGGCCACGGCCCGGGGCAACGGCGGGGGTCAGGAGGGCGGCCCGGGGTACAGCAGAGCCGGGCGACCGGCCCCCGAAGGGGTCCGTCGCCCGGCTCACCGGTCGCGCGTGGTGCGCGACCGGACACAGCTCGAGGCCGGCTGCTGTTGGTGGCGCCCTGTATCAGCGCTCGTCGTCGGTGGCCGTCACGGTGGTCGCGGTGGTGAGACGGCCGCTCTCGTCCTGTATCTCCACGGCGATCTTCTTGAGCTCGGGCTCGAACTTCCGGCCGTGGTGGGCGCAGAAGAGCAGCTCTCCGCCGCTGGCGAGTACGACGCGCAGGTAGGCCTGGGCGCCGCAGCGGTCGCAGCGGTCAGCCGCGGTGAGCGGGCTCGCAGGGGTCAGAACAGTAGTCACGTCGCCTCTTCTCTAGCTCGACGAGCTGTCGTACCAGGGTCAACATCCAACCAGGCCGAAAACGTTCCCGCTCGTGGCTTTTCTTCTCTGAGGATTCTGCTGTGTTGATGAGGACGTGCCCCGGGCGCCGGTGGTTCATGCGTGCCGGATTCCGGGATCCGCCCTTCGCTCGAACGCCCGATCGGGATCGGGTGCGAGGTCCGCGTAGCATAATCCTCTGCCGGGTTGGAGCATAAGCCCCGTCCCGGGCCCCGGTAGCCTGCATAACGGCAGTTCCGGAGCCTGCGCCGGGCCCCACGATCCGCCAGGACCGGTGGTACCGGGAGGAGATGGCGCCCCCGGGGCCCACACCCGGGTGCGGTGCTTGTTCGCGCAGCGCGTACAAGCTGCGCGGGGCCGGTCCGTCGTGCTGTGCACCCGGCGCACGGGTTCGGGCACGCAGGGCGACGGGTGTCGGTGCGGCGTGCTGCACTGGCGTTTGGTCCGGATGCGTCCGGATGTGACCGATGAGACAGATCTTCACCGAGGAGAGTGCCGCGTGAGTGCCGAAACGACCGTGCCGTCCGCGCTGCTGGCCGGCGACGACGGTTCCAACTACACCGCGCGGCACCTGCTCGTCCTGGAGGGCCTGGAGGCGGTCCGCAAGCGCCCCGGCATGTACATCGGCTCGACCGACAGCCGCGGTCTGATGCACTGCCTGTGGGAGATCATCGACAACTCCGTCGACGAGGCGCTCGGAGGCTACTGCGACCGCATCGACGTCGTGCTGCACCCCGACTCCTCGGTCGAGGTCCGGGACAACGGGCGTGGCATCCCGGTCGACGTCGAGCCCAAGACCGGGCTGTCCGGCGTCGAGGTCGTGATGACCAAGCTGCACGCCGGCGGCAAGTTCGGCGGCGGCTCCTACGCGGCCTCCGGCGGCCTGCACGGCGTCGGCGCCTCGGTCGTCAACGCGCTCTCCGCCCGCCTCGACGTCGAGGTCGACCGCAGCGGGCACACCCACGCGATCAGCTTCCGCCGCGGCACCCCCGGCATCTTCACCGAGACCAGCCCGGACGCGCCCTTCGAGGCCGGCAACGGCCTGACCAGGACCCGCAAGGTGCCGAAGACCCGCACCGGCACCCGGATCCGCTACTGGGCCGACCGGCAGATCTTCCTCAAGGACGCCAAGCTCTCCCTGGAGACGCTGCACAGCCGCGCCCGGCAGACCGCCTTCCTGGTCCCCGGCCTGACCATCGTGGTGCGTGACGAGCGGCTCACCGAGAGCGAGCAGATCGACGAGACGGTCTTCCGCTACGACGGCGGCATCGCCGAGTTCTGCGAGTTCCTGGCCCCCGACAAGCCGGTCTGCGACGTGCTGCGGCTGCGCGGCGAGGGCACCTTCAAGGAGACCGTGCCGGTCCTGGACGACCTCGGCCACATGACCCCCACCGAGGTCACCCGCCACCTCGGCGTGGACATCGCGCTGCGCTGGGGCGCCGGCTACGACACCACCCTGCGCTCCTTCGTCAACATCATCGCCACCCCCAAGGGCGGCACCCACATCACCGGCTTCGAGCGCTCGCTGGCCAAGACGGTCAACGAGGCGCTGCGCGCGAGCAAGCTGCTGCGCGTCGCCGAGGACGACATCACCAAGGACGACGCCACCGAGGGCCTCACCGCCGTCGTCACCGTCCGGCTCGCCGAGCCGCAGTTCGAGGGCCAGACCAAGGAGGTGCTCGGCACGTCGGCGGCCAACCGGATCGTCGCCGCCGTCGTCGCCAAGGAGCTCAAGGCCTTCCTCACCTCGGCCAAGAAGGACCAGAAGCTCCAGGCCCGGGCCGTGCTGGACAAGGTCGTCGCGGCCGCCCGCACCCGGGTCGCCGCCCGGCAGCACAAGGAGGCCCAGCGCCGCAAGACCGCGCTGGAGACCAGCTCGCTGCCCGCCAAGCTGGCCGACTGCCGCAGCGACGACGTCGACCGCAGCGAACTGTTCATCGTCGAGGGGGACTCCGCGCTCGGCACCGCCAAGCTCGCCCGCAACTCCGAGTTCCAGGCGCTGCTGCCGATCCGCGGCAAGATCCTCAACGTGCAGAAGGCGTCCGTGAGCGACATGCTCAAGAACGCCGAGTGCGCCGCGATCATCCAGGTGATAGGGGCCGGCTCCGGCCGCACCTTCGACATCGACCAGGCCCGCTACGGCCGGGTCATCTTCATGGCCGACGCCGACGTCGACGGCTCGCACATCCGCACCCTGCTGCTCACCCTGTTCCACCGCTACATGCGGCCGATGGTCGAGCAGGGCCGGGTCTTCGCCGCCGTGCCGCCGCTGCACCGGATCGAGCTCACCAGTCCCAAGCGCGGCCAGGAGAAGTACCACTACACCTACTCCGACGCCGAACTGCGCTCCACGCTGCTGGAGTTCCAGCGCAAGAACCAGCGCTGGAAGGAGCCGGTGCAGCGCTACAAGGGCCTCGGCGAGATGGACGCCGACCAGCTGGCCGAGACCACCATGGACCCGCGCCACCGCACGCTGCGCCGGATCAACCTGGGCGACCTGGAGCAGGCCGAGCGGATCTTCGACCTGCTGATGGGCAACGACGTCGCCCCGCGCAAGGAGTTCATCGTGGACTCGGCGGCCACCCTGGACCGCTCCCGCATCGACGCCTGATTCCCGGCCGTACGCGAGGGCCCTCCACCCACGGGTGGAGGGCCCTCGCGCCGCCGGTTCCACCCGTGCTCCACCCCGGCTCCGATCAGCGGGAAGCGCCGGATCCGTAGCGTCGGAGAGGTCAGCAAGAAGCCTCTCCTCGGGACGGAGAATCCGATGAGTTCCATCGCCAACATCCTCGTGGTCATCGCGGTGGTGGTCCTGGTGGTCCAGCGCCAGATGCGCGTCCAGCGGCTGGACACCGAGCGCCGGTTCTGGCTGCTGCCGCTGGTCCTGGGCGCGCTCGCGCTGCGCGACCCGCAGCTCGTCGACCACCAGCACACCGCGGTCTCCGCCACGCTGCTGGTCGGCGGCCTCGTCGCCGTGCTCGCGATGGGCACGGTCTGGGGCTGGACCGTACGGATCTGGCGGGCCCCCGACGGCGGCGTCCTGGTCAAGGGCACCAAGGCCACCGTGGCCGCCTGGTGCGGGATGATCGCCATCCGGATCGGCCTGTACGCGGTCGGCTCGGCCCTGCACGTCCACCAGGCGGGCAGCACGCTGCTGCTGGGCATGGCGGTCCTGCTGCTGGTCCGCTCCGTCGTGGTGAACTGGAGGGCCCGCACGCTGGAGCCCGCGCGGACCGCCGCCGGACTGCGCTGACCCGCCGCCGTGAGCATCGAGGAGGCCCCCGTGGCCGGGTGGTACTGGACCCGCTGGCCGTCCCGGGAAGGGATCGGCCGTGAGGACGAGAGCCGGCCGCGGCGGGTCCTCACCGTGTTCGGCCGGACCGTCCTGGTGGTCGTCGTCGGCTGGGGGACCTTCTCCGGGGGCCGGTACACCGGCTGGGCCGCGGCCGCCGCGGCGGCCGGGCTGGCCGCGGCCTTCGCCCTCAGCGCGGGGTACCTGCGGGTCACCCGGGAGCAGCGCCCGGCGGCCTCGTACCTGCTGGCCGCAGGCCTGGTCGGCGCGGGCTGGCTCGCCAACCAGGGGCTGGCCTACACGCTGGCCGACTTCCTCTGGATCGGGCTGGCCGTGACGGCCCTGATCAGGCTGCCGCCCGCGCCCGCGCTGTGTGCCGCGGCGGTCGCGCTGGGCTCGTACACGGCGGCCTCCCCGGCGAGCTGGCTCAGCATCGCCGCCACCATCGGAGGGTCCGTCCTGGTCGGCTTCCTGCTGCGGCTGGACATCGAGGCGCGCGGCACCGCCCGCCTGCTGCTCGCCCAGGAGCGGGCCGCCCGGGCCGCCGAGGCGGAGAGCGCGGCGCTCGCCGAACGGGCCAGGATCGCCCGGGAGATCCACGACGTGCTCGCCCACAGCCTCTCCGCGCAGCTCGTCCACCTGGAGGCGGCGCGGCTGATGCTGGACGCCGGGACGGACCGCGAGCAGGTCCGCGAACGGGTCGTCGCCGCCCGGCGGATGGCGCAGGACGGGCTGGCCGAGACCCGGCAGGCGCTGTCCGCGCTGCGCGGGGAGTTCACCCCGGTCGGGGAGTTCCTGGTGGAGCTGACCGGACGGGAGCGGGCCGCCCTCACCGTCACCGGCACGCCCCGGCCGCTCGCCGCCGAGGCCGCCCTCGCGGTGCGGCGCACCGCGCAGGAGGCGGTGACCAACGTCCGCAAGCACGCGTCCGGCGCCCGCTGCGCCGTCGAACTGCGCTACCTGGACGGCGCGGTGGAGCTGGAGGTGCGCAACACCCGGCCGCCGCGCGGCCCGTCCGCGGCCGAGCCGGCGTCGGGGGAGCTGGCGGCCAGCGGCAGCGGGTACGGTCTGCTGGGGATGCGCGAACGCGCGGAACTGCTCGGCGGCACGCTGCTGGCGGGCCCGGAGGACGGAGGGTGGCGCGTGCTGCTGCGGGTGCCGGCATGACGGAACCGGCGATCAGGGTGCTGGTCGCCGACGACCAGACGGTGGTGCGCGAGGGAATCGTGATGCTGCTGGGGCTGCTGCCCGGTATCGAGGTGGTCGGTGCGGCGGGGGACGGGGAGGAGGCCGTCGCCCTGGTGGAGCGTCATCACCCGGACGTGGTGCTGATGGATCTGCGGATGCCGCGCTGCGACGGCGTCGAGGCGACGAGGCGGATCCGCACGGCGCACCCGGAGACCGAGGTGGTGGTGCTCACCACCTACGCCGACGACGAATCGCTGTTCCCGGCGCTCCAGGCCGGGGCGCGCGGCTACCTCACCAAGGACGCCGGCGGCGAGGAGATCGCCCGGGCCATCGCGGACGTCCGCTCGGGCGCCGCCGGGCTCTCCCCGCAGATCCAACTCCGGTTGCTGGAAAGGCTTTCGGAGCAGCCCGGCGGCTCCGGACCGGCCGCCGGGCCGCCCGTCGGCCGGCCGGGGGAGCTGCCCGACGGGCTGACCGTCCGGGAGGCCGAGGTGCTGGCGCTGATCGCCCAGGGGCTGTCCAACGCGGAGATCGCCCAACGGCTGTTCGTCAGCCAGGCCACCGTGAAGACCCACATCAACAATCTGTTCGCCAAGACCGCCGTACGGGACCGGGCTCAGGCGGTCGCCTACGCCTTCCGACACGGAATCACCGGGACGCAGCAGTAGTCCGATGAGTGTCTGTCGGATGATCGATCACCTCATCGAGTGAACGTATCTGCGATGGTCAGAGGCGTTGTCCTAGGGCCGCCATCATGGTTCGGGTCAGAACATCCGGCCGTCCAGGAGCATCAGTGCCACAGCAGCAGACGAGCAGCCCCGGCCAGGGGCAGCGATTCGACTGGTGGGCCGCTCCGGCCGCCGGCACCCCCGTTGAGCCCGCCGAGCCATCGGCTGCGCACCGCCGGTCGGCGGTACCGGCGCAGTCGGGCCCCATCCGTACGGAGCACACCCGTCCGGACCGGTCGGCAGAGGCAGTCGGCGAGCCTGTGGCCGTCGGCGCACCGATCCACGGGCCCGCCGTCGAGCCGTTCGCCCAGAGCACCCCCGTCGACCAAGCGGCCCCGGCCGCACCGCACGCACCCCTCGGGTCCCTCGCGCCACGAGACGAGGAACCGGTCGCCGACCGGACCGAGGTCTACCGGGAGGTCCAGGCCAGCGCGGCCTTCCGGCAGATCCGCCGCAGCTACCGGACCTTCGTCTTCCCCATCACCGGCGGCTTCCTCGCCTGGTACCTGCTGTACGTCGCCGCCCAGGCCGGTGCCCCCGACCTGATGCGCCGCGCGGTGGCCGGCCCGCTCAACGTGGCCTGGCTGCTGGGACTTCTGCAGTTCGCCTCGACCTTCCTGCTCGCCTGGCTCTACGCCCGCAACGCCCGGACCAAGCGCGACCGCGCCGCCCTGGGCCTGCGCTGGGACACCCAGGACCAGCTGCGATGACGACCCTGATGGCCACCGTGCCCACCGACGCGGCCGTGGCCGCCGTGAGGACCGCCGCGCGGACCGTGGTGTCGACCGCCACCCCGCCCCCGGTCGCCCCCACCGGCGACCACCACTCGCTCGCCATCGCGCTGTTCGCCGTCGTCGTCCTGGTCACCCTGGGGGTCACCCTCTGGGTCGGCCGCCAGGGCAACGCCGCCGAGGACTTCTTCGCCGGCGGCCGCGACTTCACCCCGCTGCAGAACGGCTTCGCGCTCTCCGGCGACTACCTGTCCGCGGCCTCCTTCCTGGGCGTCGCCGGGCTGATCGCGCTCTACGGCTACGACGGCGTGCTCTACAGCATCGGCTTCCTGGTCGCCTGGCTGGTCGTGCTGATGCTGGTCGCCGAACTCGTCCGCAACGCCGGCCGGTACACCCTCGCCGACGTGCTCGCGCTGCGGCTGCGCCGCCGCAAGGTGCGCGCCGCGGCCGGCGGCGCCAGCGTCGTGGTCACCCTGCTCTACCTGGTGGCCCAGATGGTCGGCGCCGGTTCGCTGGTCGCCCTGCTGCTCGGCACCGGCAGCCCGCACGCCCGCACCTGGACCATCATCGCGGTCGGCGCCCTGATGATCGTCTACGTCACCATCGGCGGGATGCGGGCCACCACCTGGATCCAGATCATCAAGGCCTTCCTGCTGACCGGCGGTTCGGTGCTGCTGACGGTGCTGCTGGTGGTCCGCTTCCACGGGGACCTCGGCGAGCTGATGCGCCAGGCCGCCGACCACAGCGGTGCCGGGCACCGCTACCTGGAGCCCGGGCTCAAGTACGGCGGCAGCCTCACCAGCCGGCTGGACTTCGTCAGCCTCGGCCTCGCCCTGGTGCTCGGCACCGCGGGCCTGCCGCACATCCTGTCCCGCTTCTACACCGTGCCCACCGCACGGGCCGCCCGCCGCTCCACGATGTGGGCGATCGGCCTGGTCGGCAGCTTCTACCTGATGGCCATCGTGCTCGGCCTCGGCGCCACCGCGCTGATCGGCTCGGCCGAGGTGCGGCACGCCAACTCGGCCGGGAACACCGCCGTTCCGCTGCTCGCCCTGGTGCTCGGCGGCGGCAACGGCAGCACCGGCGGGGTGGTGCTGTTCGCCCTGATCTCGGCGATCGCCTTCGCCACCATCCTCGCCGTGGTCGCCGGGCTCACCCTGGCCTCCTCGGCGGCCTTCGCCCACGACGTCTGGGCCGGCGCCTGGCGCGCCCGGCCCGCCCGCGAGCAGGCGAAGAACGGTCGCGGGCGCCGTCGTCGGGGCGAGACCGTCCCGGCCTCCCGGTCGGAGGAGTCGGTGTCCGGGATCAGCGAGCAGCAGGAGGTGGTGGTCGCCCGGTTCGCCGCCGCCGGGATCGGTGCGACGGCGATCGTGATCAGCCTCTTCGCCCAGCAGCTGAACGTCGCCTTCCTGGTCGGCCTGGCCTTCGCCGTCGCGGCCTCCTCGAACCTGCCGGTGCTGCTGTACAGCCTGTTCTGGTCGCGGTTCACCGCCCGCGGCGCGGTCTGGGCGGTGTACGGCGGGCTGGTCCCGGCGATCGTGCTGGTGTTCTTCTCGCCGGTGGTGTCCGGCTCCCACGAGGCGCTCTTCCCCGGCCTCGACTTCCACTGGTTCCCGCTGGAGAACCCGGGCCTCGTCTCCATCCCGCTCGGCTTCCTCGCCGGGTGGCTCGGGACGGTCACCTCGTCCGAGCCCGCCGACCCGGACCGGTTCGCCGAGCTGGAGGTACGCGCTCTCACCGGTGCGGGCGCGGCCTGAGCCGTCGCGCCCGGGGAACCCCGGCGGGCCTGGGGCCGCCGGGGTTCCCCCCTGTCCGGGCCCGGTCCGGCGGTCATCGGCCCCGACCGGAGCGGCTATGCCCGGGCCGCCAGGCCGTAACGGTGCTCCGGGCGGCCGGTGTCGCCGTACCGCAGGGTCAGCCGCAGCCGGTTGTCCCGCTCCAGCTGCTTGAGGTAGCGCTGCGCCGTGGAGCGGCTCAGCCCGGTGGCGTCGGCGACCTCCTGGGCGGAGAGCGGCCGGCCGGCCCGGCGCAGGACGCCCATCACCAGGTCGGTGGTGGGCGCCGAGTGGCCCTTGGGGAGCGGCCCGGCCGGGGCGGCGGCGCTGCGCAGGGTCGCGAACAGCCGGTCCACCTCGTCCTGGCCGGCCTCCCGGGCCGGGGCGGCGAGCGCGTGCCGCAGCTGCGCGTACGCCACCAGTTTCTCCCGCAGCCCGGCGAAGGTGAACGGTTTGACCAGGTACTGGAGCGCGCCGTGCTGCATCGCGGCGTGCACCGTCGACACGTCCCGGGCGGCCGTCACCATCATCACGTCGCAGGCCACCTGGCGTTCCCGCAGCCGGCGCACCAGGGCCAGGCCGGTCTCGTCCGGCAGGTGGTGGTCGAGCAGCAGCAGGTCCACCGGTCGGCGCTCCAGGGCGGCCAGTGCCTCCCCGGCCGAGTGCGCGGTGCCGGTCACCCGGAAGCCGGGGACCTTGGCCACGTAGGCGGCGTGCACGTCCGCGACCCGGAAGTCGTCGTCCACCACGAGTACGTCGATCATCACGCCTCCACGAGCTGGGTGGTGAGCAGGGCCTCGGGCAGCTCGACGGTGAACCGGGCGCCGCCGAGCGGCCCGGTGTCGAGCACGATCCGGCCGCCGGTCCGTTCGACCAGCCGCCGCACCATCGCCAGCCCCAGCCCGCGCGGACGGTGCGCGGGCGCGTCCTTGCTGCTCCACCCCTCTTCGAAGACCTGCTCGCGCAGCTCCTCCGGCACGCCCGGGCCGCTGTCCGCGACCTGCAGCAGCAGCGTCGGGCCGGCCGCCGCCAGGCTCACCTCCACCCGGCCCCCGCCGCCCGCGGCCAGCGCGTCCACCGCGTTGTCGATCAGGTTGCCGAGCACCGTCACCAGCGCCCGGGCGTCCACCACGGCGTCCGGCAGGTGCGCCGCCGGGGCCAGCGCCAGCCGCACCCCGCGCTCGCCCGCCACCGCGCTCTTGCCCGCCAGCAGCGCCGCCACGTGCGGGTCCTGCACCTGCTCGGCGATCCGCGCCGCGACCACCGCGTGCGAGCCGGACTGCTCCGAGATGAACGCCACCGCCTGCTCGTGACGGCCCAGTTCCAGCAGGCCCAGCAGGGTGTGCATCCGGTTGGCGTGCTCGTGGTCCTGGGCCCGCAGCGCCTCGGTCAGGCTGCGGGTGGTGTCCAGCTCGCGGACCAGCGACTCCAGCTCGGTGCGGTCCCGCAGGGTCACCACGGCGCCGCCCTCGGGCGTGGCCGTCCGGTTGACCACCAGCACCCGGTCGTCCCGGACGGCCGGCAGGTCGGCGCCGGCGATCCGCCCGGCGAGCACGTCCGCCAGCCGGCCCGGCGGCAGCACCGCGCCGATCGGGCGGCCGGCGCAGTCCTCGGGCAGGCCGAGCAGCCGGAACGCCTCGTCGTTGGCCAGCCGGATCCGGCCGTGCTCGTCCAGCGCCACCATGCCCTCGCGGATGCCGTGCAGCATCGCCTCCCGCTCCACCAGCAGCGCGGAGATGTCGGCCAGCGCGATGTTGTGGGTGCGGCGCTTGAGGCGGCGGGCCAGGAGCAGGGTGGCGAGCGTCCCGGCGGCGAGGCCGGCGGCCGCGCACAGCAGGATCCCGGTGAGCATCTTCAGCAGCCGGCGGCGGATCGAGTCGTCGCTGATGCCGACCGAGACCTCGCCGACGATCCGGCCGTCCGCCATCCGCAGCGGCACCTTGCCCCGGGCGGTGCGGCCCAGGGTGCCCTGCTGGATGGCGGTGACGCTGCGGCCGCTGAGGGCGGGCTCCGGGTCGGTGCTGACCCGCTGGCCGATCCGGCCCGGGTCGGTGTGCGAGAGCCGGATGCCGTCCAGGTCGGTGACCACCACGAAGCTGGCGCCGGTGGCCAGCCGGATCTGCTCGGCGTTGCGCTGCGCGGCCACCACGTCGCGGCCGGCGGCGGCCCGGGCGATGTTCTCGTCGGTGGCGGTGGCCTGGGCGATCGACAGCGCCCGCTGCATCGCGTCGTGGTCCAGCTCGCTGCTGACCGGGGCCAGGAACAGCCCGGCGGTCACGGCGGTGACACCGACGGTGACGACGGTCTGGCTCAGCAGCAGTTGGGCGAAGACCCGGCGGGGCCGGCGGGCGAGCTTCATCCGGGCCTCCTCTCGGCGGCTGCGGGGGAATCGGATGTCCGGGAGCGGGGATGGGAGCGGGGCTGGGAGCGGGGGCGGGGTGGGGGCGCCTCCGGTGGGGTGGGTCGGGACACCCTATGTTTCCGCGCTGTTTCTGTCAGCCGCGTCCCCGCAGTTGTAGCGCAAGCAAAACGAGCAGAACACCCCTCTATGCGGAGAAGTCGCACTACGCGAAGAAGGCTCCCGCCGGGGCCGGGCCCGCTCCTACCTTTCCGGGGCAAGCACAGAACCGGGAGGAATGCATGACCGAGACCCCGGCGATCGAGCTGACCGGCGCGACCAAACGCTTCCGCACCCCCTCGGGGGCGTTGCACACCGCCGTCCGCGATCTCGATCTGACCGTCGCCCAGGGCGAGTTCGTCGCCGTCGTCGGCCCCACCGGCTGCGGCAAGTCCACCACGCTGACCCTGGTCAGCGGCCTGGAGGAGCCCACCGAGGGCGAGGTCCGGGTGTACGGCGAGCCCGTGCGCGGGATCGACCCCAAGGTCGGGTTCGTCTTCCAGCAGGACGCCGTCTTCCCCTGGCGCACCGTCCTGTCCAACGTGATGGCCGGCCCGCGCTTCCGCGGCGTGCCCGCCGCCGAGGCCAGGGAACGGGCCCGGGACTGGCTCGGCCGGGTCGGCCTGGCCGCCTTCGAGGACCGCTACCCGCACCAGCTGTCCGGCGGCATGCGCAAGCGCGTCGCGCTCGCCCAGACCTTCGTCAACGACCCGGCGATCCTGCTGATGGACGAGCCGTTCTCGGCCCTGGACGTGCAGACCCGGGCCCTGATGTCGGACCAGCTGCTGGAGCTGTGGGCCGGTACCGGCTCGTCGGTCGTCTTCGTCACCCACGACCTGGACGAGGCCATCGCGCTCGCCGACCGGGTCGTCGTCATGACGGCCGGACCGGCCACCGTCAAGGAGGTCTTCACCGTCGACCTGCCGCGCCCGCGCACCGTGGAGGCCGTCCGGCTGGAACCGAGGTTCGTCGAGCTGTACCGCGAGATCTGGGCCTCGCTCGGCGAAGAGGTGCGCATCACCCGGGAGAGAGGAGCGGGTCGTGCCGCTTGAGACCGCGTCCGATTCCGTGCCCGAGTCCGTGTCGGGAGCCGCGCCGGGAGCCGCGCCGGCCGGCGCCGGGAAGCCCCCGGCCGTCACGACGAGGACCGAGGCCCGCGAACGGGCCGCCCGCAACCGCCGGTTGGTCGTCTACGGCGCCCGGGTCGCGGTGCTGCTCGCCTTCCTCGGGCTCTGGGAGGTCTGCGCCCGCACCGACGTCATCGACCCGTTCAACTTCTCCCAGCCGTCGAGGATCTGGGACCAGATCTGGCAGTGGGTCACCCACGGCACCGCGCAGGGCTCGCTCGGCGAGCAGATCGCCTTCACCCTGTACGAGGCCCTCGCCGGCTGGGTGATCGGCGTCATCGGCGGCGTGCTGCTGGGCATCGCGCTCGGCCGGATCCGCTTCCTGGCCGACGTGTTCGGGCCGTACATCAAGGTGCTCAACGCGATCCCGCGGATCGTGCTCGCGCCGATCTTCCTGATCTGGTTCGGCCTCGGCCCGGCCTCCAAGGTCGCCTCCGCGGTGGTGCTGGTGTTCTTCCCGGTGTTCTTCAACGCCTTCCAGGGCGCCCGCGAGGTCGACCGCAACCTCGTCGCCAACGCCCGCATCCTGGGCGCCGACAACCGCAGGGTCACCCTCCAGGTGGTCATCCCCGCCGCCACCACCTGGATCTTCACCAGCCTGCACGTCAGCTTCGGCTTCGCGCTGATCGGCGCCATCGTCGGCGAGTACATCGGCGCCACCAAGGGCCTCGGCCTGCTCGTCGCGGCCGCCCAGGGCACCTTCAACGCGGCCGGCGTGTACGCGGCCATGACCATCCTCGCCGTCGTCGCGCTGCTCACCGAGGGGCTGCTGACTTTCGCCGAGAAGAAGCTGTTCCGCTGGAAGCCCGCCGACGCGGGCGACGGCCGCTGAACCTCCCCCGCCCGTACGAAGAGAGGCCCCCACCCATGCGTAGAACGGCTGCCGCCGCCCTCGCCGCCCTCCTGCTCCTCCCGCTCTCCGCCTGCGCCAACGACGCCGCCACCGCCGGACACGGCGCGGTCGCCGCCCCCGCCGGGCAGCAGGTCGACGGGCCCAAGGTCAAGATCATGGTCGGTGGCCTGGACAAGGTCATCTACCTGCCCGCGATGCTCACCCAGCGGCTCGGCTACTTCGCCGAGGCCGGCGTCAACGTCGAGCTGATGACCGAACCGGCCGGCGTCAACGCCACCACCGCGCTGCTCGCCGGGGACGTCCAGGGCGCCGTCGGCTTCTACGACCACACCATCGACCTCCAGGCCAAGGGCAAGAAGGTCGAGTCCGTGGTGCAGTTCGCCCAGGCGCCCGGCGAGGTCGAGGTGGTCTCCAGCAAGCAGGCCGACGCGATCAGGTCCGGCGCCGACTTCAAGGGGAAGAAGCTCGGCGTCACCAGCCTCGGCTCCTCGACCGACTTCCTCACCAAGTACCTCGCGGTCAAGAACGGCACCGCCGTCAGCGAGTTCAGCCCGATCGCGGTCGGCGCCGGCCAGACCTTCATCGCCGCGCTCCAGCAGGGCAGCATCGACGCCGGGATGACCACCGACCCGACCGTCGCCGCCGTCCTGGACAAGGGCCTCGGCAAGGTCCTCTACGACATGCGCACCCCCGAGGGCTCGCGCGAGGCGCTCGGCGGGCTCTACCCGTCCTCGTCGCTGTACATGAACACCGACTGGGTGGAGAAGAACAAGGACACCACCCAGAAGCTCGCCAACGCCTTCGTGAAGACCCTCACGTGGATGTCCACCCACAGCCCCGAGGAGATCGCCGCGAAGATGCCCGCCGACTACGCCCAGGGCGGTGCCGAGCAGTACGCGGCGGCGATCAAGGCGACGCTGCCGATGTTCACCACGGACGGCGTGATGCCGGCCGACGGGCCGAAGACGGTGCTCTCGGTGCTCGCCGCGTTCCACCCGGACGTGAAGGGCAAGGAGGGGTCGATCGACCTGGCGAAGACCTACACCACGGAGTTCGTCGCCAAGGCCGCCGGCTGAGCCCCGCCGCCGACAGCGGTCCCGCGCCCACCCCCACGGGCGCGGGGCCGCTGTGCGTCAGAGCCCTCGTACGGACAGCACGTCCATCCGCGACGGCGTCCCCGCCGCCTTGCCGCAGCTCTCCGGACGCGCCGGCTCGCTCACCGTCTCGATCACGTCCACCTCCCAGGACCGGCCGTCCCGGTGCAGCACCGTCACCAGCCAGCGGCGCTCACCGTCCGGCCGCTGGACGAGCGTCAACGCGTCCACCCCGGTCTCGCCGGTCGCCAGCCGCACCGCGTGCTCGGCCGCCTGGCCCGGACGCTCCCAGCCCGAGCAGCCGCGCGACCACTCCGGCACCGTGTGCCCGGCCGCCGTCGCCGCCAGCACCTCCTTGGCGGTCTCCGGCGTCAGCCGCCCGTACGCGTAGCCGTACGGCAGCACCAGCATCGTGGGGGAGAAGCGGTGCCCGCCCAGGTGGGTGACCTCCCACACCTCGCTGTGCCCGGCCGCCGCCAGCTCCGCCGCGAGCGGACGGCCCAGCAGCGCGCAGCAGCGGTCCCGCCGCCCGTTGGTGCACACCAGGGCCACCGGGCCGCCGACGTGCTCCGCACCGAACCCGGTGTGGTCCCCGGCGCCCAGCGCCGCGAAGTCCAGGCCCAGCAGCTCCGCCGGATCCGCCACCGCCGCCCGGCGCACCCAGTCGCGGCCCGGCACCGTGTGCGCCACGAGCACCTCGTGGCGCGGGGTCGGCAGGCAGTCGGCGTGCCGACCGGGCCGGCGGATCAGCGCCACCCGCACACCCGTCCCGGCCGCGGCCGCCTCCAGCGCCCGCCCCACCGCCGCGTCCAGATGGCTCTCGCCCAGCGCCTTCGCGCCCCACGGCCCGTTCTGCTCCACCAGCAGCCAGGTGCTCGCCACCGCCGCCGTCGCGGCCAGCGGCTCCGAAAGTTCACGCGACACGGTCGCACAAGTGCTCACGCCGGCAAGGCTACCCTCAGCTGATCACCCTCACTCGATCACCCGAAGGCGGCCTTCACCCGCTGCGCGACCTCCTCGTCCACCGTGTCGTACATCGGCTCGGAGACGGTCGGGAGGTCGGCGAACTCCAGGTGGATGCTGCGGACCACGTCCGCGAACAGCTCCGAGTACAGCACCCAGTCCTCCGGGCACGGGGTGCTCAGCTCCAGCGAGAGCAGCTGCGACTCGTTCGGCAGCGGCAGGTGCACCTGGATCACCGAGGTGGTCAGCACCCCGTCGACGAGCGGGACCGCCAGGCCGTCGAGCGGGGTCGACCCGTCGTCTACCGCGGTCGCCACCGCGTCGATCACCGCGACGGCCCGCCCGGCCGGCAGCTCGACCGCCGTCACCTCCGCCTCCGGACGGGACAGGGCCAGCCGGGTGAGCAGGAAGTCCACCGCGCCGGGGTAGTCGGTGCCGACCAGCGGGCAGACCGAGGCCGTGATCGACGCGGTGCTCGGTCGGCCGTCCACGTCCACCAGGCACATCCCGGCGTGGATCACCCCGGCCTCGGCCATCGACGGGATCAGCCCGGCCAGTGCCACGGCCCAGCGCACCCGCACCTCCTCGGGCTGGGAGGCCAGCACCTCGCAGGCCAGCTCCCACAGCTCCTCGGCCACCTGGTCGTCGGTGCCGAGCACCGGGACCTCGTGGAAGGCGGGCGGGACGACGAAGCGGATCTGGAGCCGCGCGTCCTCGGCGGGACGGTAGGCCGTCGGTATGTCGGGCATCGAGCTTTCCTGGGAGGTCATGACGGCTTGCGGATCCGGTTGCGGACGTCCAGCCAGGACGGTGGGACGGGGACCGGGACGCCGTACGCGCGGGCTTCGACGAGCAGGTCGAGGTAGGCGGCGGCACGGTCGCGAAGACCGGAGCGGTGCCAGGTCCAGTGCGCCCTCAGCGCGGGGAGGGCGGTGAGCGCGCAGAAGGCCACCAGGCCGCCGATGACGAGGATGGACTGCCGGCGCTGCTCGGAATAGCTGAAGTCCGAGCCGAGGAAGCCGACCAGCACGGCCAGGCAGAAGACCAGGGCGGAGACATTGGTCCACACCAGTCTCCGGCGGACGGTGCGCCGCTGCGCGGTGAGCAGGCCCCGGACCGCCTGTTCGTCCAGGAAGTCGAGGCCGTGCGGGGCACCGAGTTCACGGGCCCGGGTGGCCAGCGGCCAGTGCTGTGCGAGCGCGGCGGGCGGCAGTACCGGGAAGGCGGGGTCGATCACCGCGTCGGGCGGCCACCACGAGCCGGGCCGCGCAGCGACAGAGGGCGGGGGAATGGGGGTGTACGGGCCCGGACCGGTGGGATACGCGGCCGGTGGCTGCGGTTGCGGAGCGGGCTGGGCGTCCGCGTCCCACGAGGCCCGTTCGGCATCGGATCCCCACTCGGCGGGGATCCGGACCGTCAGCCCCGCGCGCCTGGCCTGGTTCAGCAGCCCGAGGTACGCGGTGAAGTGCACCGAGGCAGTCTGCTTGCTGTGTCCGTGGTCGTGGCCCCGCACCCAGATCGCGATTCCGGCCGGAATCGCCAGGATCGCCGCCACGATGCCGACCACTTCCCGCGGCTCCACCGGCGACTTCATCGAGAAGCCGATGATCGCGGCGACCACGATCCCCCCGAGGACGAGGATGGCCCCGGCCTCGTCGTGCCAGTCCTGCTGGTCCCGCATCCGCAGGTGCCGGATCACCACATTGCGGGCCACATCATCGTTCAGCAGGGTGACCCCGTACAGGCCCTCGGCCCGCCGTGCCGCCTCGGCCACCTCGGGCACGCCGGCGAGCTGTCCGCCCGAGACGGGGAGCGTCACGTTGACGTCCTTGACCATGCGCCTGTCCTCTCAGCCGACGGCGTTCAGGAACGGCGCGGACGCCGGTCGGTACGCGGGCTTCGGAAGCGGTCCCGGGGCCTCGACGTGGGACGCCCGGGCCTTCTCCTTCTCGCCGTCCTGGTAGAAACCGTAGGCGAGCCCGTTCGCCTTGTTCGTGATCGTGACCGTGCGGGGGTCCACTGCGACGCCCGCCTTCTTGAGCCCGCCGACGATGAGCTTGGTCGATATCGGGTTCATGGTCTTCTCGAACAGGCCCGCGCCGGCGGCCGAGGTGCGTTCGGCGGCGCCGGCTCCCTCGGCCGCCACCGAGGTCCTGACGTTCCGGATCGGGGCCCGGATCACCTTGTTGACGACACCGACGCCCTGGACCTTCGTGATCGACTTCCCGGCGGTGGCGAAGCCCTTGATGGCGCCGACACCCGGGATCACCCCGAGTCCGTCCAGTCCGATCTTCAGCCAGGAGACGTCCTGGCCGCGGGACTTGGCGATGCCGTGCCCGGCCATCGCGGCCGCGCTGGTCAGCATGGCCGCGGCGCCCAGCAGTGGGCCGGCCACGGGGACCGCCAGTGCGGCGATCGCCAGCACGGCCGAGATCTTGGACAGGGCGTCCGCGTGCTCGGCGAGGAAGTCCAGTGACTTCTGCCAGGCGTGCTCCACCTTGTCCAGCATCCGCTTGAGGAAGCTCGGGTCCGGCGGGTGGTGGCGGGACGCCTCCATGATCGCCTTGGCGGCCGCCTCGGCCTTGTTCTTGTGGTCGGCGAGCTGCTTGTGGCCGTTCGCGATCACTTCGTCGAGCTGGTGCGCGAGCTGCTGCTGGGCCTGGAGTTTGGCCTCGAAGTCGGCCTTGGCCTTCGACTGGGTCGCCGCGTCGGTGGACTGTGCGGAGGCGTCGAGGGCCTTGCCCGCGGCGTCGCACTGGACGTTCATGTCACCCAGCCGGGAGCGCAGTTCGACGGCCTGGGCCTCCATCGTCCGGCCGTTGGCGAGCAGGCCGGTGAGCTGGGTGTGCCAGGCCTTGAGGGCCCGGGAGCAGGCGGCCATCGAATCGTGGCCCTGGGTTAGGTACTTGGGCAGTTCGCCCAGTTTTCCCGCGAAGTTGCGGGCCGCCTCGCCCTGCCAGGCGCTGCCGTCGGAGCCGAGGTCGGCGAGGGTGTGGCGCAGTTCCTCCAGTTCGCGGGCGACGGCGTCGACGTCCGCGTACATCTTGGCGATGGCCGGAAGGTCCCCCGGGGCCGGGCAGAAGCCGAGGCCCGGCCAGTTCTTGTCACTCATGGTGGAAAGTCAGTCCCCCTGTTGGTCGGCTCAGGTCGCGCCGAATCCCTTGGCCGTGCCCTGCTCGTTCTCCCCGTAGTTCTTGAGCGTCGCGTCCAGGCCCTCGCGCAGGCCGTGGGCGAGCTTGGCCATCCGGCCGATGCCGCCGTGCCAGTGGTCCTCGAAGCCCTTGCACGCCGCGTCGAGCCGTGCGGTGCCCAACTGCTTTCCCTTGCCGAGGTTCTCGAGGCTCTTGGCGACCGCCCCCATGCGGGTGCCGCATTCGTCGAGTTGTTTGGACACCGTTCTCATCCGGCCCATGTCGATCTTGAATTCTTCAGCCAACTGCCATGCCCCCCAAGGCTGGTGACGAGGTGTCGAGCACACCTGTTCGGTGAACCTAACCCATGGGAGGGCAAAGTTCGGGCCATGGCCGGGAAATGGTGATCACCGTTCCGCATCCCCGGCCGGGCGGGTACGAAAAAGCGGAGGGGCACCGGACGATGTCCGGTGCCCCTCCGCTCGGGCGGGAGCCGTTACGCCGGGCCGGCGACCACCGCGATCGGGGTGGTGACCGGGGTGCCGGAGCCGTCGCGGCGCGGGTCGCGCTCGGGCAGGTCGACCGGTGCGCCCTTGGCGGTGGCGGCGCGGGCCGGGGCGGCGCCGGCCCAGGCGAAGGCCAGGGCGTCCTCACCGCGCAGGAAGCGCTGGCAGCGCACGCCGCCGGTGGCGCGGCCCTTGCGCGGGTACTGCTCGAACGGGGTGACCTTCCAGCTGGTCTGCTCGCCGTCGGAGAGCGTGCCCGTGGCCGTGGCCACCGAGACCACCACCGCGTCCGCCGCCGGGTCCACCGCCGTGAAGGACAGCACCCGCGTGCCGTCCGACAGCTTGATGCCCGCCATGCCGCCCGCCGGGCGGCCCTGCGGACGCACCTGGGCCGCGGGGTAGCGCAGCAGCTGGGCGTCGGAGGCGATGAAGACCAGGTCCTCCTCGCCGGTGCGCAGTTCGACCGCGCCCACCAGCTCGTCACCCTCCTTGAGGGCGATCACCTCGAACTCGTCCTTGTTCGCCGGCCACTCCGGCACCACCCGCTTCACCACGCCCTGCAGCGTGCCCAGCGCCAGCCCCGGCGAGGACTCGTCCAGGGTGGTCAGCGCCAGCGCCCGCTCCCCGTCCTCCAGCCGCAGGAACTCGCCCACCGCGGCCCCGCCCGCCAGCGTCGGCGACGGTGTCGGCGGCAGCGCCGGAAGGTCGATCACCGGCAGCCGCAGGACCCGGCCCGCGGACGTGACCACGCCGACGTCCGCCCGGGCCGTCGCGTGCACCGCCGAGACGATCACGTCGTGCTTCGCCCGCTTCTCCGACTCCTCGAACGGCTCGCCGTCCGCCGTCCGCGCCAGCAGGCCTGTCGACGACAGCAGCACCCGGCACGGGTCGTCCGCGACCTCCAGCGGCACCGCCAGCGCGGCCGAGGGCACCGCCCCCGCCTCCAGCAGCACCGTGCGCCGCTCGGTGCCGAACTGCTTGGACACCGCGCCCAGTTCGGACGACACCACGCTGCGCAGCTTGGTGTCCGACTCCAGGATCTCGGTCAGGTCCGCGATCTCGGAGGTCAGCTTCTCCTTCTCCTGCTCCAGCTCGACCCGGTCGAAGCGGGTCAGCCGCCGCAGCGGGGTGTCCAGGATGTACGCGGTCTGCGTCTCCGACAGCGAGAAGTGCTCCATCAGGCGTTCCTTCGCCTGCTGGGCGTTGTCACTCGACCGGATGATCGCGATGACCTCGTCGATGTCGAGCAGCGCGACCAGCAGGCCCTCGACCAGGTGCAGCCGCTCCTCGCGCTTGCGGCGGCGGAAGTCGCTGCGCCGGCGCACCACGGTGAAGCGGTGGTCGACGTAGACCTCCAGCAGCTCCTTGAGCCCCAGCGTCAGCGGCTGCCCGTCCACCAGCGCCACGTTGTTGATGCCGAAGGTCTCTTCCAGCGGCGTCAGCTTGTACAGCTGCTCCAGCAGTGCCTCTGGCACGAAGCCGTTCTTCACCTCGATGACCAGCCGCAGCCCGTGCTCGCGGTCGGTCAGGTCCTTGACGTCCGCGATGCCCTGGAGCTTCTTCGCGTTGACCAGGTCCTTGATCTTCGAGATGACCTTCTCCGGGCCGACGTTGTACGGCAGCTCGGTGACCACGATGCCCTTGCGGCGGGCCGTCACCGCCTCCACCGTCGTCGTCGCCCGGATCTTGAACGTGCCGCGGCCCGACTCGTACGCGTCCCGGATGCCCGACAGGCCCACGATCCGTCCGCCGGTCGGCAGGTCAGGACCGGGCACGAACCGCATCAGCGTGTCCAGGTCCGCGTTCGGGTGCTTGATCAGGTGCCGGGCCGCGGCCACCACCTCGGACAGGTTGTGCGGCGGCATGTTCGTCGCCATGCCGACCGCGATGCCCGTCGCGCCGTTCACCAGCAGGTTGGGGAACGCGGCCGGCAGCGCCAGCGGCTCCTGCTCGCTGCCGTCGTAGTTGGGGCCGAAGTCGACGGTGTCCTCGTGGATCGACTCCACCATCGCCATCGAGGCGGCCGTCAGCCGCGACTCGGTGTAGCGCATCGCGGCCGGCGGGTCGTCGTTGCCCAGCGAACCGAAGTTGCCGTGCCCGTCGATCAGCGGCAGCCGCATCGAGAACGGCTGCGCCATGCGCACCACCGAGTCGTAGATCGACTGGTCGCCGTGCGGGTGCAGCCGGCCCATCACCTCGCCCACCACGCGGGCGCACTTCACGTGCGCGCGCTCCGGGCGCAGGCCCATCTCGTTGGCCTGGTACAGGATCCGGCGGTGCACCGGCTTCAGGCCGTCCCGCGCGTCGGGCAGTGCACGCGAGTAGATCACCGAGTAGGCGTACTCCAGGAAGGAGCCCTGCATCTCGTCCACGACGTCGACGTCGAGGATCCGCTCCTCGAAGTCTCCGGGCGGCGGGGTCTGCGAACTGCGGCGGGCCATCGCGGCGGGGCTCCCTTACGTGTCGCTGGCTGTGTCTCGGTCGGTCGCCGAACGCCGGGGGGCGGTCGTCGCTCGTCTCCGCACCGTCCCGCCGCCGGACCCGTCAACCGGGCGCCGTCGACAGGGCGCGGCGCCCCCATTGTGGACCCTCGGGCCGACACTCCCGGTCAGCGGCCCTCTTCCGCCCCTGGCGAACGGCCCCGTCCGCGCGGACACGAACACGGCTCCCGCACGTTGCACCACAATGGGGGACGCCACACGAACCCCCGACATCGACGACGGGAAGGACCCGAGCGCATGGCCAACCCGGCCCCCGCCTCCAGCCGAGGCATCGCCATCACCGAGCACCGCCTGGCCAACGGCCTGCGCGTAGTCCTCTCCGAGGACCACCTGACCCCGGTCGCCGCCGTCTGCCTCTGGTACGACGTGGGCTCCCGGCACGAGGTCAAGGGCCGCACCGGCCTCGCCCACCTCTTCGAGCACCTGATGTTCCAGGGCTCGGCCAACGTCACCAACAACGGGCACTTCGAGCTCGTCCAGGGCGCCGGCGGCTCGCTCAACGGCACCACCAGCTTCGAGCGCACCAACTACTTCGAGACCATGCCCACCCACCAGCTGGAGCTCGCGCTCTGGCTGGAGGCCGACCGGATGGGCTCGCTGCTCGCCGCGCTCGACGAGACGTCCATGGAGAACCAGCGCGACGTCGTCAAGAACGAGCGCCGCCAGCGCTACGACAACGTCCCGTACGGCACCGCCTTCGAGAAGCTCACCGCGCTCTCCTTCCCCGACGGCCACCCGTACCACCACACCCCGATCGGCTCCATGGCCGACCTCGACGCGGCCACCCTGGAGGACGCCCGCACGTTCTTCCGGACGTACTACGCGCCCAACAACGCGGTCCTCTCGATCGTCGGCGACATCGACCCCGAGCAGACCGTCGCCTGGGTCGAGAAGTACTTCGGCTCCATCCCCGCGCACGACGGCAAGCAGCCCCCGCGCTCGGGCGAGCTCCCCGAGACGATCGGCCGCGAGATCCGCGAGGACGTCCACGAGGACGTCCCCTCCCGCGCCCTGATGGCCGCCTACCGCCTCCCGCACGACGGCACCCGCGAGGCCGACGCCGCCGACCTCGCCCTCACCATCCTCGGCAGCGGCGAGTCCAGCCGCCTCTACAACCGGCTGGTCCGCCGTGACCGCACCGCCGTCGCCGCCGGCTTCGGCCTGCTGCGGCTGGCCGGCGCCCCCAGCCTCGGCTGGCTCGACGTCAAGACCTCCGGCGACGCCACCATCGAGCAGATCGGCACCGCCGTCGACGAGGAGCTCGCCCGCTTCGCCGCCGAGGGCCCCACCGCCGAGGAGCTCGAACGCGCCCAGGCCCAGATCGAGCGCGAGTGGCTCGACCGGCTCACCACCGTCGCCGGCCGGGCCGACGAACTGTGCCGCTACGCCGTCCTGTTCGGCGACCCGGAGCTGCTCAACGACGCCCTCCCCAAGGTCCTCGACGTCACCGCCGAGGAGGTCCAGGCCATCGCCAAGGCCCGGCTCCACCCCGACAACCGGGCCGTCCTCGCCTACGAGCCGACCGCCGCCGCCGAGACCGACGCCGACTCCGACGCCGCTTCCGAAGAGGAGGGTGCCGCCGTATGAGCACCGACTACGTCCCCGCCATGACCTTCCACCCGCAGCCCCGGCCGGGCACGCCCAGCCCCTGGGACTTCCCCGCCCCCGAGCGGGCCGCCCTCGGCAACGGCATCACCGTCCTGCACTGCCACCGGCCCGGCCAGCAGCTGGTCGCCGTCGAGGTCCTGCTCGACGTACCGCTCGCCGCCGAGCCCGAGGGCCTCGACGGCGTCGCCGGCATCCTCGCCCGCGCCTTCAGCGAGGGCACCGACACCCTCAGCGCCGAGGAGTACGCCGCCGAGCTGGAGCGCGCCGGCGCCACCCTCGACATGCACGCCGACCACCCGTGCATCCGGATCTCCCTGGAGGTCCCCGCCTCCCGGCTCCAGCGCGGCCTGTCCCTGCTCGCCGACGCCCTGCGCGCCCCGGCCCTGCCCGAGGCGGAGATCGAGCGGCTGGTCGCCAACCGCCTGGACGAGATCGTCCACGAGCAGGCCAACCCCGCCCGGCGCGCCGCCAAGGCCCTGTACGCCGAGCTCTTCGACGCCGCCGACCGGCTCTCCCGGCCCCGCGCCGGCACCGCCGACACCGTCAAGTCGATCGACCGCGCCGCCGTCAAGGCCTTCTACGACGGCCACGTGCGCCCCGCGACCAGCACCGTCGTGGTGGTCGGCGACCTCACCGGCGTCGACCTGCCCGCGCTGCTGGAGAGCACCCTCGGCACCTGGACCGGAACGGCCGCCGAGCCGTCCGTCCACGCCCCGGTCACCGGCGACGACCACGGCCGCGTCGTCATCGTGGACCGCCCCGGCTCCGTCCAGACCCAGCTGCTCATCGGCCGGATCGGACCCGACCGCCACGACCCGGTCTGGGCCGCCCAGACCCTCGGCACCTACTGCCTCGGCGGCACCCTCACCTCCCGCCTGGACCGCGTCCTGCGCGAGGAGAAGGGCTACACCTACGGCGTGCGCGCCTTCGCCCAGCCGCTGCGCTCGGCCGCGGACGGCAGCGGGCGCGCCATGCTCGCCATCAGCGGCTCGGTGGACACCGCCTCCACCGCCCCCGCGCTGGCCGACACCTGGGTCATCCTGCGCACCCTCGCCGCCGAGGGCCTCACCGACGCCGAGCGCGACGAGGCCGTGCAGTTCCTGGTCGGCGTCGCCCCGCTGAAGTACGAGACCGCGGGCTCGGTCGCCGGCACCCTGGCCGACCAGGTCGAGCAGTACCTGCCGGACGACTACCAGGCCGAGGTCTACCGGCAGCTCGCCGAACTGCCCACCGCCGCCGCCACCGAGGCGGTCGTCGCGGCCTTCCCGCCGGACCGCCTGGTCACCGTCCTGGTCGGCGACGCCGCCGTGATCGCCGACGACGTGCGGGCGCTCGGCATCGGCGAGGTCACCGTCGTCAGCTGACGGCCCCTCCCGGAACACCCTCCGGCCCGGTGGAGCACCCGCTCCACCGGGCCGGACGCGTTTTTAAATCCGTTGCGGGCCGCGCCCGTTCCGTGGATAGATGTTCCCCGACTCACAGCACGTGCGAACTGCGACGAAGGAAGGGAGGCGGTCACCATGCGGGTCGAGCAAGCCATACGACGCTCCCCGAGGCCGTATTCCCCCTGCACCGTCGCCCCGGGCGCCTGAGCCCCACCCCCCTGAACTTCCCCGAGCCGTGCCGGGATTCCTCGCGCGGCACCACCTTCCCCGAACCACCCGACCCCTGGAGGTCGTTCACCCATGTCGTACACCGAGGTACCCGGCGTCCGCGTCCCGATCCGGATGTGGACCGACCCGGCCACCGTCGAGGGCCAGGCCCTCCAGCAGCTGCGCAACATCAGCTCGCTGCCCTGGCTGCACGGCCTCGCCGTGATGCCCGACGTCCACCTGGGCAAGGGCGCGACGGTCGGCTCCGTCATCGCGATGAAGGACGCGGTCTGCCCGGCGGCCGTCGGCGTCGACATCGGCTGCGGGATGAGCGCGGTGAAGACCTCGCTCACGGCCGAGGACCTCCCGGACGACCTCTCCGGCCTGCGCCGCGAGATCGAGCGGGCCATCCCGGTCGGCCGCGGCCTGCACACCGACCCGGTGGACCCGTCCAAGCTGCACGGCTTCCGCACGGCGGGCTGGGACGACTTCTGGCAGCGCTTCGACGGCATCGCGGAGGACGTCAAGTGGCGGCGCGGGCGGGCGATGCAGCAGATGGCGACGCTCGGCGGAGGAAATCACTTCATAGAACTGTGCGTTGATACGACTGACGCGGTCTGGCTGATGCTGCACTCCGGATCGCGCAACATCGGCAAGGAGCTGGCCGAGCACCACATGGGCGTCGCCCGCTCGCTGCCGCACAACCAGGGCCTGATCGACCAGGACCTCGCGGTCTTCCTCGCGAAGACCCCGGAGATGGGTGCCTACCGGCAGGACCTGTTCTGGGCCCAGGAGTACGCGAAGCTCAACCGCGCGCTGATGATGGCGCTCTTCCAGGACGTCGTCCGTCGGGAGTTCACCAAGGCCGGGGTGACCTTCGACGAGGTCATCAGCTGCCACCACAACTACGTGTCGGAGGAGCGGTACGACGGCGTCGACCTGCTGGTGACCCGCAAGGGCGCGATCCGGGCCGGCTCCGGCGACCTCGGGATCATCCCCGGCTCGATGGGGACGGGTTCCTACATCGTCCGCGGCCTGGGCAACGCGTCGTCGTTCAACTCGGCCTCGCACGGCGCCGGCCGCAAGATGAGCCGCAACGCCGCGAAGAAGCGGTTCACCACCCAGGACCTGGTCGAGCAGACCAAGGGCGTGGAGTGCCGCAAGGACGGCGGCGTGGTGGACGAGATCCCGGGCGCCTACAAGAACATCGAGAAGGTCATCGAGCAGCAGAAGGACCTCGTCGAGGTGGTCGCGCACCTCAAGCAGGTCGTCTGCGTCAAGGGCTGACCAGGCCGGCCGGAGCACGGCGGCCGGAAAGCCGATCGGGGTGCCGCCGGAATCCGGCGGCACCCCGATCGGGTGCGTGCTGCGAGGCTCAGGCCGCGGCGGGGAGCTCGTCGAGGCCCTCGGAGACGAGCTTGGCGAGGCGGTCGAGCGCGTCGTCGGCGTTCTCGGCGTCGGAGGCGAGGATGACCTCGTCGCCGCCCTGGGCGCCCAGGCCGAGGAGGCCGAGCATGGAGGCGGCGTTGACCGGGTTGCCGCCCGGCTTGGCGATGGTGATCGGCACGCCGGTGGCCGTGACGGCCCGGACGAAGACGGAGGCGGGACGGGCGTGCAGGCCCTCGGCCCAACCGATGGTGACGCGGCGCTCAGCCATGAGACGTGCCTTTCCGGTGAAGCTGGTCACGGCCGTGCTCGGTGAGCGGGGGGAAACGGCCATGTTGTCTAGACCAGTGTTGCACGCAGGCGGCCCCTGGGAACCGCAGCGTTCAGGACTTGTGATTGTTTCTTTTCGGGGCATAAACCCCGGTCGACGGCCCTGTCCACCCTGCCGTGAGCACGCGCCCGGCGCCATTCGGCTCGCCGCCGGATAACCTGACGAATGTGGAAGACCCCGCGGTGGCGAACCCCGCGCAACCCGACTATCCGCAGCACTGGGAAGCGGACATCCTGCTGCGTGACGGAGGTACGGCCCGGATCCGGCCGATCACCCCCGACGACGCCGGACGGCTCGTGGAGTTCTACGGGCAGGTGTCGGACCAGTCCAAGTACTTCCGGTTCTTCGCCCCCTATCCGCGGCTCTCCGACAAGGACGTCCGCCGCTTCACCCACCACGACTTCGTGAACCGGGTGGGCCTCGCGGTGGTGGTCCGGGACCGCTTCATCGCCACCGTCCGGTACGACCGGATCGACGCCGAGGGCCGCCCCTCCGAGACCGGCACCGACGCCGAGGTGGCCTTCCTGGTGCAGGACGCCCACCAGGGCCGCGGCGTGGCCTCCGCCCTGCTGGAGCACATCGCGGCGGTCGCGCAGGAGCGCGGCATCCGCCGCTTCCAGGCCGAAGTGCTGCCGGAGAACCGGAAGATGGTGAAGGTCTTCACCGACGCCGGCTACACCCAGCACCGCAGCTTCGCCGACGGCGTGGTGCACCTGGAGTTCGACCTGGAGCAGACCGACCGCTCGCTCGCCGTGATGCGCGCCCGCGAGCACCGCGCCGAGGCACGGTCGGTGCAGCGCCTGCTCACCCCGCGCTCGGTGGCGGTGATCGGGGTCTCCCGCACCCCGCAGACCGTCGGCCGGGCCATCCTGCGCGACCTGCTGGGGGACGAGGCCCCGGCCGACCGCCCGGTGTACGCGGTGAACCGCAACGCCGCGCCCGGCACCGAGCTGGACGGCGTCCCGGTCCACCGTTCGATTCTGGACATTCCCGGGCCGGTGGACCTCGCGGTGATCGCCGTCCCCGAGGGCGCCGTCCCGGCCGCCGTCGCCGAGTGCGGCGCCCACGGGGTGCAGGGCCTGGTGGTGGTCACCGCCGGCTACGCGGAGACCGGTCCGGAGGGCCGGGACCGGCAGCGCGCGCTGGTCCGCCAGGCCCGCGCGGCCGGCATGCGGGTGATCGGCCCGAACGCCTTCGGCCTGATCAACACCGACCCCGAGCGCCCGCTGAACGCCTCGCTCGCCCCGCGCCTGCCCGGCCGCGGCGGCTTCGGGATCTTCTGCCAGTCCGGCGCGATCGGCGTGGCCCTGCTGGAGGCCTCCCACAAGCGCGGCCTCGGCGTCTCCTCCTTCGCCTCGGTCGGCAACCGTTCCGACGTCTCCGGCAACGACTTCCTCCAGTACTGGGCCGAGGACGAGGCCACCCAGGTGGTGCTGCTGTACCTGGAGTCCTTCGGCAACCCGCGCAAGTTCACCCGGATCGCCCGCCGGCTGGCCGCCGTCAAGCCGGTCGTGGTGGTCAAGGGCGCCCGGCACACCGGCAGCCTGCCGCCCGGCCACGCCGTCCCCGCCACCGCCACCGGCCTGCGCGACGCCACCGTGGACGCGCTGTTCGAGCAGGCGGGCGTCATCCGGGTGTCGACCATCACCGAGCTGTACGACACCGGCGAGCTGCTGGCCCAGCAGCCGCTGCCGCCGGGGAACCGGGTCGCGGTGGTCGGCAACTCCGACTCGCTCGGCCTGCTCACCTACGACGCCCTGCTGAGCGCCGGCCTGCGCCCGTGCACGCCCGTCGACCTCACCACCGCCGCGACCGGCGAGAACTTCCGGATCGCCCTGGACGTCGCACTCGCCGACCCGGCCGTGGACGCGGTGATCGCCGTCGCCATCCCGCCGATCGGCACCTCCGCCCACGCCTTCATGGGCGGCCGGCTGACCGGCGAGGACGACCCCGCGATGGGCTCGGACGACCCGGAGATCGCCGCCGCGCTGCTCGAAGCCGGTGGCCGCGCCCGGGAGCTGGGCAAGCCGCTGCTGCTCACCCACCTGGCGCTGACCGACCTGCCGGTCCGGCTGCGCCCCGGCGGCATCCCCGCGTACGCGGCGCCCGAGCGGGCCGTGCACGCCCTCGCCCACGCCGTGCACTACGCGCAGTGGCGCCGCCGCACGGCCGCGGCGGAGGAGACGGCGCGCGTCCCCGAGCTGGACCGGATCGACGAGCCCGGCGCCCGCCGGCTGGTGGAGGCGGCGCTGAGCACCCGGGCCGCCGTCGCCGCACGCACCCAGCCCGGCGGCGCCCGGATCACCCTGTCCGAGGCCGAGGCGCAGGAGCTGCTGGCCCGCTACGGGATCGACGTCTCGCCGGTGCGGCCGGCCCCGGACGAGGAGGCCGCCGTCGCGGCCGCCTCGGCGCTCGGCTACCCGGTGGCCCTCAAGGCGACCGCCCCGCACCTGCGCCACCGCCCCGACCTGGGCAGCGTCCGGCTGGACCTGACCGACGAGGCGGGCCTGCGCCGCGCCCACCGCGAGCTGGACGCGCTGCTCGGCGGCGCCGCGCAGGCCGAGCTGGTGGTCCAGCGGATGGCGCCGCGCGGGGTGGACACCGTGATCGCCGCCACGGTGGACCCGGCGGTCGGCGCGATCCTCTCCTTCGGCCTGGCCGGCGCCCCGGCCGAACTGCTGGGCGACACCGCGCACCGACTGGTTCCGGCCACCGACCAGGACGTCGCCGGGCTGATCCGGGAGGTGCGGGCGGCGCCGCTGCTGTTCGGCTGGCGCGGCGCCGAGTCGGTGGACACCGACGCGCTGGAGGAACTGCTGCTGCGGGTGTCGCAGCTGGTGGACGACGTGCCGGAGATCGCCTCGGTGGATCTCGAACCGGTGGTCGTGGCCCCGCACGGACTGGCGATCCTGGGGGCGCGGGTGCGGGTGGCGCCGCTGCCGGTCCGCAGCGATCTGGGCCCGCGCGCGATGAGCACGCTGTAACCTTCCTTGGTTGCGCCCTGCCCGGGCGCTGTTGTCCGAAGCTCGGCGCCGTGCCGCCCGCTTCGTCGGCGGACCATGCCAGGATGGAGATATGGCGAAGACCGGTACCACCACCACTCAGGACCTGCGCTCGGCTATCGAGCGCAGCGGCTACTACCCGGCCCTGGTGTCCGAGGCGGTCGAGTCCGCGGTGGGCCCGGAGCCGATCAGCTCCTACCTGGTGCACCAGGAGACGACCTTCGACGCCAACGAGGTGCGCCGGCACGTCACGGTGCTGGTCCTCACCCCGACCCGGTTCGTGGTGAGCCACACGGACGAGCAGTCCGGGGCCGAGGGCAGCCCGGCGGTGCCGTTCGCGACGACCTCGACGGAGAGCGTCCGGCTGGACCGGATCGGTTCGGTGGTGGTGAGCCGGATGGTGGCGAACCCGGAGACGTACACCCCGGGCACCCTGCCGCGCGAGGTGGTGCTGACGATCGGCTGGGGCGCGGTGCAGCGCCTGGACCTGGAGCCGGCCGGCTGTTCGGACCCGAACTGCGAGGCCGACCACGGCTACACCGGCTCGGCCACGGCCGACGACCTCTCCCTGCGGGTGAGCGAGGCCGGCGACGGCCCGGAGACGGTGTCCCAGGCGCTGGTGTTCGCCCGGGCGCTGTCCGACGCGACGATCAGCACCGGCCCGCGGGTCTGAGTTCCGCCGCTTCCGACCGACCGCACCGCTACGAATCCGGTTCCATGTCCTTCGTTCCTGCCGACGGCTACGACGCCTTCGAGATCCTTGACCCGGCCACGGCCCCCGCGCCCCCGTATGGCAGTGGTTCGCTGTGCGACCTGCTGCCCTCGGTGGCGGCGGGGCTGGGCGTCCCCGGGTTCACCGCGACGCTCCCGATCGCCCCGGCGGACCGGGTGGTGGTGTTCCTGGTGGACGGCCTGGGCTGGGAGCTGCTGCTGCGCCACCCCGAGTACGCGCCGTTCCTGTCCTCGCTGGCCGGGAGCTCGATGGGGGGCAGCGGCCGTCCGCTGACCGCGGGCTTCCCGTCCACCACGGCGACCTCGCTGGCCTCGGTCGGCACCGGTACGCCGCCGGGCCTGCACGGCCTGGCCGGGTACACGGTGGCGGTGCCGGGCGCCGGCTACCTGATGAACCAGCTGCGCTGGCAGCCGCCGACCGAGCCGCACGCCTGGCAGCCGTACCCGACGGTCTTCGAGCGCACCCACCAGGCCGGGGTGGCGACCGCGCAGGTCTCCTCCCCGCTGTTCGCCCAGACCCCGCTGACCAGGGTGGCGCTGTCCGGCGGCACCTTCCTCGGCCGCACCACGGGCGAGGAGCGGATGGACCTGGCGGCCTCCTGGCTGGCCGAGCACGACCGGGCGCTGGTGTACACGTACGTCAGCGAGCTGGACGGGGCGGGCCACCGCTTCGGCGTGGACTCGGACGAGTGGCGGATGACGCTGGACGCGGTGGACCGGCTGGCCCGCCGGCTGGCCGCGCAGCTGCCGCCGCGTTCGGCGATGTACGTGACGGCCGACCACGGCATGATCGACATCGCCCCGGAGGACCGGATCGACTTCGACGAGGACTGGGAGCTGGGCGCCGGCGTCGCCCTGCTCGGCGGCGAGGGCCGGGCCCGGCACGTGTACGCGGTGCCGGGGGCCGCGGCCGACGTGCACGCGGTCTGGAGCGAGGTGCTGGGCGACCGGATGTGGGTGGCCACCCGGGACCAGGCGATCGCGGCGGGCTGGTTCGGCCCGGCCGTGGACGAGCGGGTGTACGCGCGGATCGGCGACGTGGTCGCCGCGGCGCGCGACGACATCGCGATCACCGCCTCCCGCAACGAGCCCGGCGAGTCCGCGATGATCGGTCTGCACGGTTCGATGACCCCGGTCGAGCAGTTCGTGCCGCTGCTCGAAGTCCGCGGCTGAGCCGCTCGATCGACTCTTCTGCGCCCGAATTCCCTTGATGTGAAAGGCCCTTGCTCCACCCATGGCTGAACTGGTGTTCTTCTCGGGCACGATGGACTGCGGCAAGTCGACGCTGGCGCTGCAGATGGACCACAACCACACCGCGCGCGGCCGGCAGGGCGTGATCCTCACCCGCAACGACCGGGCGGGCGCGGCGACGATCTCCAGCCGGCTGGGCCTGCGCGCCGACGCGGTCGAGGTGACGGACGACTTCGACTTCCACGCGCACGTGGTGCACCGGCTGTCGGCCGGCGGCCGGGTGGACTACCTGATCTGCGACGAGGCCCAGTTCTTCGCCGCCGAGCAGGTCGACCAGCTGGCCCGGGTGGTGGACGAACTGGACATCGACGTCTACACCTTCGGGATCACCACGGACTTCCGCACCCGGCTGTTCCCGGGCTCGCAGCGGCTGATCGAGCTGGCCGACCGGGTGGAGGTGCTCCAGGTCGAGGCGCTCTGCTGGTGCGGTGCGCGGGCCACCCACAACGCCCGGACGGTCGGCGGGGTGATGGTGGTCGAGGGCGCCCAGGTGGTGATCGGCGACATCTCGGTGGACCGGGACGAGGTCGGCTACGAGGTGCTGTGCCGCCGCCACCACCGCCGCCGGCTGACCGCCGCGACGGCGCACGCCTCGGTGCTCTCCCCGGACGTGCTGCCCTTCGAGGAGCAGCAGGCCTGAGAGCCGGGGCCCTAGGGAAGCACCTCCAGGACGGAGAAGTGCCCGCCCTGCGGGTCGGCCAGCCGGGCGGCGCGGCCGCGGGCGGTGTCGTGCGGTTCGACCAGGACCCGGCCGCCGAGTCCGAGGGTGTGCCGGGCGGTCAGCTCGGCGTCGCGGACCACGAAGTGGGTGCGCCAGCGCGGCGGGTGGCCGCGCAGCTCGGCGCGGTGCCGGATGCCGGCGACCGGCCGACCGTCCACCAGCAGCGCGGTCTCCTCCGGGCCGGAGCGGACCGGGCGGTCGAGGACGGTGGAGTAGAAGCCGGCGGCGCCCTCCGCGTCGGGGGTGAGCAGTTCGGCCCAGGCCGGGGCGCCCGGTTCGCGGCCGGCCTCCCGGCCGAGGTGCTCCTCGCCCTGCCAGAGGCCGAAGACCGCGCCGGAGACGTCGGCGGCGATGGCCATCCGCCCGGCGCGCTCGGCCTGGAGCGGCCCGACGGCGACGGTTCCGCCGCACTCGCGGACCAGTTGGGCGGTGCGGTCGGCGTCGTCCACGGCGAAGTAGGTGGTCCACTGCACCGGGAAGCCGGTGGCGGTGGAGACGCCGAGGCCGGCCACCGGTGCCCCGTCGAGCTCGGCCCGGACGTAGTCGCCGAGCTGGCCGGGCCCGGGCGTGTACGTCCAGCCGAGCAGGGCGCCGTAGAAGGCGCGGGCGCCGGGCAGGTCGTCGGTCAGCAGGCTGACCCAGCAGGGCGTGCCCTGGGCCAGTCGGAGTTCCACCGCGGGCAATGCGGGCCTCCTCGTGGGTGGTTGGCGCACGGAAATCCTCGCGCGCGAGGGTGATGCTTCCACCCTGGCGGGCGCCCAACCCTCGGGCCGCGCGGAAAGTCCGGCAAAGACCCCACAAAGAGCGACGGGTCGGGCGTGTCCCGCGGATTCCCGCCGGATTCGCGTCGGATTCCGTCGGGTCCGGGGGCGGCGGGAATCCCGATCACCCACCGCCGGGGCGGCGCTGCGCGACAATGGCCGCCATGACCACCACCTACAACGACGGTTCCCCGCTGATCTCCGCGGCCGGGCTGCGGGAGGCGCTGGCCTCCGCGCTGCCGCCGGTGCTGCTGGACGTGCGCTACCAGCTGGTCGGTGCCGCGCCGGGCGGCCCGACCGCGGCCGAGGAGTACCGGGCCGGCCACCTGCCCGGCGCCCACTTCGTGGAGCTGGACCGGGACCTGGCGGCCCCGCCCGGCGCCCCCGGCCGGGGCGGGCGCCACCCGCTGCCGGACCCGGAGGAGTTCGGCGCGGCGATGCGCCGCTTCGGGGTGAGCGCGGGGCGCCCGGTCGTGGTGTACGACGGCGCGGCCTCGATGGCGGCGGCCCGGGCCTGGTGGCTGCTGCGCTGGGCCGGGCACCGGGACGTCCGGGTGCTGGACGGCGGCTTCGCGGCCTGGCAGGTGGCCGGGCTGCCGGTGACGGCCGAGCTGCCGGAGCCCGGCGAGGGCGACTTCAAGCCGGTGCCGGGGCAGCTGCCGACGGTGGACGGGGACGGCGCCGCGGCCTGGGCCCGCCGCAGCCTGCTGCTGGACGCCCGGTCCGGGGAGCGCTACCGGGGCGAGACCGAGCCGGTGGACCCGCGGGCCGGGCACATCCCGGGCGCGGTCTCGGCGCCGACGGCCGACAACGTGGGCCCGGACGGCCGGTTCCGGCCGTCCGCCGAGCTGGCCGCCCGGTTCCGTGGGCTGGGCGCGGGGGAGCGGGAGACGGCGGTGTACTGCGGCTCGGGCGTGACGGCGGCGCACCAGGTCCTGGCGCTGGAGGTGGCGGGCCTGCCGGCCGCGCTGTACCCGGGCTCGTGGAGCGAGTGGTCGAGCGACGGGGCGCGGCCGGTGGCGGTCACCGACCAGCCGGGCTGATCTCCCCGGGCATGCCGAAGGGGCGGGAGGCCGAGCCTCCCGCCCCTTCGACGTCGCTACTCCTGCTTCTTGCGCCGGCTGCCGAAGACGATCTCGTCCCAGCTGGGCACGGTGGCCCGGCGACCGGGCCGGACGCCGTCCGCCTCGGCCTGCCGGTCGGTGGTGCCGACCAGGCGCTCGCGGTGCGGGGCGACGGCGCGCGGCATCAGGATGTCGGCGTAGGCCGAGCCCGCGCCGACCGCCGGGGCGGCGGCCGCAGCGGCCGACTCCTCGGTCTCCTCGGCGACCTCGGCGGGCACCGGCTCGATCGGGGCGGGGGCGCCGACGGCGAGGTCGCCGCGGAAGGCGGGGACCACGTCGAGCAGGCTGGTCAGCGAGTCCCGGGCGTCGGCGGTGGCCTCCCGCGACTCGCGGACCTCGCGGGACGACATGATGCGGTCGGCCGAGGGCCGGTCGATCATCGGGCGGGGCGGCCGGTCCTGGGGGAGCCGGGCGATCCGCGGGATGAACGGGAAGACCGACTCCTCCTCGCGCTCGACGTTCTCGCCGATCAGCGCGCGGGCCTCGTCGTCGTTGGGCTGGACCAGGCGCCGGGGCGGGTCGTACGTCCAGGAGGCACTGCGGCCCTCGCCGTCGGCCCGGTAGGAGAGGATGACCTCCCAGGTGCCGTCGTCGCGCCGCCAGGAGTCCCAGCGCTCGGTCTCCTTCTCGGCGCCGCGCAGCGCGAGCCGCTCGGCGACGGCCTCGCCGAGCTGCGGGCCGGGGGACTCGCCGTTGCGGCGGATGGCGGTCTTGCGGGCGCGCTCGGCCATGAAGGCGCGCTCGGCGAGCACCGGGCCCTCGAAGCGGCGGACGCGGTCGACGGAGATCCCGGCGGCCTGGGCGACCTCCTCCGCGGAGGCACCGGCTCGTATCCGCGCCTGGATGTCCCGGGGGCGGAGGTGGCTCTCGACCTCGATCTCGATCTGGCCGAGGCGCGGCCGGTCGCCACGGATGGCGGCGCGCAGCCGTTCGTCGATGGGAAGGGTGTACTCCGTGCTGTCGGCAGCCTTGAGCACCAGCCGTGTGCCGTCGTTGCTGACGGCCACAACCCGCAGTTCGGGCACGGTTACCTCCCGGGTGGTGCCTGCCGACGTCACCTGCGTCGCTGCTCCCGTACTGAGTGTGGCCTGCCCACTCGCGACTGGCCACAACCTTGCTGAGTTCCCCGGCGTGTCGGGCTTACGCCCGCGCACGCCGCTGTGGCACGGTTGCCTTTTTGCCACGCCATCGGTTGACGTCGCGCCTGGGTGTCCCGGCCGTCCTCGCACGCGCAGTGAACGCGACGTTCCGGGACGGGCGTCGCCGTGCGTGCCCGGTCCGTGTCTCCTTGTCAAGCTGCCGGTGGGGGCGCAGTCGACAAGTCGACCCAAGGCTCGGGCTTTACGAACAGTACTCCATTCGTGGCATCCACAGGGGCGGCTCGCCGCTCAAGTCTCCCGCGATTCACGGGAATCTCAAGAGCGTGCTCCCCCGATGGCGGACCACCGCCGGACGGACGGTGATCATCTTCACACAATCCGGGCGCCGAGAACCGCATTTTCGTCCCTTGTGTCCTTCTTTGGGCAAGATGGAGAGCCTTGTACGAAGAACAGCCGTAGGGACCGAGGGATGTTGATGCCGGAGCGGAGCCCCGCCGAGGAGGGCGGCAAGGCCAAGGAGGAGCGCAGGCGCATCGATCTGAGTGTGGCTCAGGTCGCGGCGAGTGCGCTGGCCACGGTGGTGGGTGCGCTGCTGGCCTCCGAACTGGGGGTGTACGGCACGATCCTGGGCGCCGCGGTGGTGAGCATCGGGGCCACCACCGGCGGCGCGGTGTTCCAGCACATCTTCAAGCGGACCGGCGAGCAGCTGCGCGAGGCGGTGGACCGGGGGCCGAACCAGGCCGCCAACACCCTGCGCCAGGTGCCGGTCGAGTCCGAGCTGCCGCAGACGCGGGTGCAGCCGCCGGTGATCACCTCGGAGTGGAACGAGCCGCAGGTGGTCCGGGCGCGTCGCCGGTGGGGCTGGAAGACGTACGCGGCGGTGTCCGGGTTGGTCTTCGTGCTGGCGATGACGCCGATCGTGGTGTTCGAACTGGCCACCGGGCAGCCGGTGTCGGCGACGGTCAAGGGCGAGTCCGGCAACGGCACGTCCTTCGGCGGCTCGGTGGCGCCCAAGTCCTCCCGGCAACAGGACGCCCCGCCGGAGCGGCCGTCCCCGGGCGGGAACGGGAAGCAGGGGCAGGACAACGCGCCCTCCGGCGGCGCCTCCGCCCCGTCGACCACCCGGCCGAGCCGGGAGCCGGTCGACACGCCGAGCACCGGCGCGGGAACGGGCTCGCCCTCGGCCGGCCCGAGCGCGACCCCGTCGGCCGGCGCCTCCCCGTCGGCGGGCGGCGGGAAGCCCACCGGCGGAGCGACCCCGCAGCCGACGGCGCCGAACAGCGCCCCGGCGAACGAACCGGCGAAGGCGCCGGTGGTCCCGCCGCCGGCCGAGGGCAACAACGCGGCGACGCCCTAGTCGCCCAGCACCCGGCGCAGGTAGTCGTTGCCGAACAGCCGCCGCGGGTCGACCTCGTCGCGCAGTGCGGTGAAGTCGCCGAAGTGCGGGTAGACGTCGGCCAGGTACGCGGCGTCGCGGGTGTGCAGCTTGCCCCAGTGGGGCCGTCCCTGATGGGCGGTCATCAGCTGTTCCACGCCGGTGAAGTAGCCCTGGTCGGCGGTGCCCCGGTAGAGGTGGACGGCGATGTAGGCGCTGTCCCGGCCGGAGGCGGTGGAGAGCCAGAGGTCGTCGGCGGGGGCGAAGCGCACCTCGACGGGGAAGCCGACCTTCCAGTCGGAGCGCTCGACCAGGGACTTCAGCTCGCGCAGCACCTCGCCGACGGCCGCGCGCGGCACCGCGTACTCCATCTCCACGAAGCGGACCTTGCGCGGGCTGGTGAACACCTTGTACGCGGTGTCGGTGAAGCTGCGCTCGGACCAGGCCCGGCTGGCCAGCGAGGCGATCGAGGGGATCGAGCCGGGGAAGCGCCGGCCGACCCGGCAGGCCCCCTCCCAGACGGTGTTGGAGAGGAAGTCGTCCTCCAGCCACTCCTTGAACCGGGGCAGCGGGGCGGCCGGGCCCTGGCTGCGGTTGTTGCGCTTGGTGGAGCAGCGGTCGGTGTGCGGGAACCAGTAGAACTCGAAGTGCTCGTTGACGGCGGTGAGGTCGTCCAGGCGCTCCAGCACCTCGTCGAAGCCCATCGGCTGCTCGTGCGCGGTGAGCAGGAAGGCCGGTTCGACGCCGAAGGTGAGCGCGGTGATCACGCCGAGGGCGCCGAGGCCGAGCCGGGCGCCCTGGAAGAGCCGGGGGTTCTCGGTGGGGGAGCAGTGCCGGACGGTGCCGTCGGCGAGGACGATCTCCAGCGCGCGGATCTGGGCGGCCAATGAGCCGGAGTCGCGGCCGGTGCCGTGGGTGCCGGTGCTGGTGGCGCCGGCCACGGTCTGGACCTCGATGTCGCCCATGTTGGTCAGCGAGAGGCCCTCGGCGGCGAGGACGCGGTTGAGCCGGTGCAGCGGGAGGCCGGATTCGACGGTGATGGTGCCGGCCTCGCGGTCGATCTCGCGGACGGCGGTGAGCGCGTGCGGGCGGATCTGGACGCCGTCGTCGGCGGAGGCGATCGAGGTGAAGGAGTGGCCGGATCCGACGGCCTTGACGGTGCGGCCCTGTTCGGCGGCCCGCCGGATCTCCCTGGCCAGCTCCTCCACGGTGCCGGGGGCGGCGGCCCGGGCGGGCCGGGTGCTCTGGTTGCCGGCCCAGTTGGTCCACCGGGTGGGGGTCGCGGTACTGGCCTGGGGCATTGCGCTGCCTCCTGCTCCGTGGCCGAACGGGTTCGGCGCGGTCCGGGGCGGCGCAGCCGCCCTACCCATGGGTAGCCCCGTGGGTAGGGCGAGGCTAGTCAGTTCACCGTTCGGCGTCTACGGTCCGTCCGGCCCCTTCGGCGGCCGTCCCGGCGCCGGCTTCGGCGGTCAGGCCGGCGCGCAGCCGGCCGAGGCCGGCGAGGGCGGCGACCACTCCGAGCAGGCCGGCGGCCAGCGGCACCCAGTAGCCCGCGGCGGCGCCGGAGGCGTCGATCACCCAGCCGCCGGCCGAGGAGCCGGCCGCGACGCCGAGGGCCAGGCCGGTGGTGGTCCAGGTCATGCCCTCGGTCAGCTGGGCGGCCGGGACGAGCCGCTCGACCAGGGCCATCGCGGTGATCAGGGTGGGGGAGATGGCGATGCCGGCGACCAGCAGCGCGGCTCCGACCACGACCAGCCCGCCGATGCCGTGCACCGCGTGGGCGACCAGCAGCAGCGGCACCATGCTGACGGCCATGAACAGGACGCCGACGAGGAAGCGGACCGCCATCGAGCCGGTGAGCTTGAGGGTGCCGAAGACGACCCCGGCCAGGCAGGACCCGAGCGCCCACAGGGCGAGGATCACGCTGGAGATCGACTTGTGGCCTTGGGCCTCGGCGTAGGCGACGGTGACCACCTCGACCGAGCCGAAGATCGCGCCGGTGGCGACGAAGGTCAGGATCAGCGTCTGGAGGCCGCGGTTGAGGATGACCGAGCCGCCCTCCTGCCGGGCGGCCGGATGGACCGGCGGCTCGGTGGAGCGCTGCCCGGCGAACAGCAGGACGCCGACGGCGAGGAAGATCCCGGCGAGCAGCACGCCGGCCTCGGGGAAGACGGAGGTGGCCAGGCCGATGGAGAGGATCGGGCCGACGATGAAGCAGACCTCGTCGACCACGGCCTCGAAGGAGTAGGCGGTGTGCAGCTTGCCGGTGTCCTCGCGGTAGAGGTGGGCCCAGCGGGCGCGGACCATCGCGCCGGTGCTCGGCATCACGCCCATGCCGGCGGCGAAGACGAACAGCGTCCAGTCCGGGGCCTCCAGCCGGGCGCAGAGCAGCAGGCCGGTGACGGCGACGATGGTGAGCGCCATGGCGGGGACGATGATCCTGCGCTGGCCGTGCCGGTCCACCAGCCGGGAGACCTGCGGGCCGAGGATCGCGGCGGAGACCGCGAGGCAGGCCGAGACCAGGCCGGCGACCCCGTAGGAGCCCCGGAGCTGGGACAGCATGGTCACGATGCCGATCCCGGTCATGGAGATCGGCAGTCGGGAGACGAAGCCGGTGGTGGAGAAGGCCAGAGTGCCGGGGGAGGCGAATATCTGGCGGTAGCTGGACAGCACGGGAGCTCCGGGCGGGGGAGTAAGGAACAAGGCTGGCAAACACAGCTTACGTACGTTGGCAAACGGTATTTTCCGGGCACTCGCGCGGCCCCGGCGACGGTGCCCGGTCCCTCAGTGGCAGGATCGGTTCCATGTCCGACGCGCGCAAACCCTCCCCGTCCGGCGCCGCCCCGGCAGCGCCGCAGCCGTATGACGCCCTGCTGCTGCTGTCCTTCGGCGGGCCCGAGGGCCCCGAGGACGTCGTCCCGTTCCTGGAGAACGTCACCCGCGGCCGCGGCATCCCCAAGGAGCGGCTGAAGGAGGTGGGCAAGCACTACTTCATGTTCGGCGGGGTCAGCCCGATCAACGGGCAGAACCGCGAGCTGCTCGCCGCGCTGCGCGAGGACTTCGCCGAGCACGGGCTGGACCTCCCGGTCTACTGGGGCAACCGGAACTGGGCGCCCTACCTGGTCGACACCCTGCGGGAGCTGGCCGCCGACGGGCACCGCCGGATCGCCGTGCTCGCCACCAGCGCGTACGCCGGCTACTCGGGCTGCCGCCAGTACCGGGAGAACCTGGCCGACGCGCTGGCCGCGCTCGCCGAGGAGGGCGGGCCCGCCCTGCGGGTCGACAAGCTGCGGCACTTCTACAACCACCCGGGCTTCGTCGAGCCGATGGTCGACGCCGCCCTGGCCGCCCTGGACGAGCTGCCCGAGGCCGTCCGCGCCGGCGCCCGGCTGGCGTTCACCACCCACTCCATCCCGCACTCCATGGCCGAGTCCTCCGGCGCCCCGGACGACCCGGCCCGCGGTGAGCCCGGCGGCGCGTACGTCGCCCAGCACCTGGACGTGGCCCGGCTGATCGCCGCCGCGCTGGCCGAGCGCACCGGTGTGGCCGACCGGCCGTGGGAGCTGGTGTACCAGAGCCGCAGCGGGGCCCCGCACATCCCGTGGCTGGAACCCGACATCTGCGACCACCTGGAGGCCCAGCACGCCGACGGCGCGCCCGCCGTGGTCATGGTCCCGATCGGCTTCGTCTCCGACCACATGGAGGTCAAGTACGACCTCGACACCGAGGCCGTCGCCAAGGCCGCGGAGATCGGCCTGCCGGTCTCCCGCGCCGCCACCGTCGGCGCCGACCCCCGGTTCACCGCCGCCGTGCGCGAGCTCGTCCTGGAGCGCGCCGCCACCGAGCGCGGCGAGCCGGTGACCCGCTGCGCCCTGGGCGCCCTCGGCCCCAGCCACGACGTGTGCGCGGTGGCCTGCTGCGCCAATCCGCGGGCCCCGCGTCCGGCCGTCGCCGAGCGCTGACCGCCCGCTCCACCCGCTCCACCCGTCCCGCCAGTCCTGCCCGTCCCGCTCGTCCCGTCGCCCCGGAGGAGAACCCCCGTGCCCACCCCCGCCCTGCCCGACGACGGCCTCCTCGACGACCTGCTGGAGGTCGCCCTGGACGCGGCCCGGCAGGCCGGCGCCCTGCTGCGCGACGGCCGCCCGGCCGACCTCGGCGTGGCCGGTACCAAGAGCAGTCCGGTCGACGTGGTCACCGAGATGGACCTCGCCTCCGAGAAGCTCGTCCTGGAGCTGATCACCGACCGCCGCCCCGAGGACGGCTACCTGGGCGAGGAGGGCGCCGAGCGGTCGGGCACCAGCGGGGTCCGCTGGGTCGTGGACCCGCTCGACGGAACGGTCAACTACCTTTACGGGCTGCCCTCCTGGGCGGTCAGCGTGGCCGCCGAGGTGGACGGCCGGGCGGTCGTCGGCGTGGTGTACGCGCCGGCCCGCGGCGAGCTGTTCCACGCCGTCCTGGGCCGCGGCGCCCGCCTCGACGGCCGCCCGCTCTCGGCCCGCCCGGCCCCGCCCTGGGGCCAGGCGCTGATCGCCACCGGCTTCAACTACGTCCAGCCGGTGCGGGTCCGGCAGGCCGAGGTGCTGCTGGCGCTGATGCCGGAGGTGCGGGACATCCGCCGGGGCGGGGCGGCCGCGGTGGACCTGTGCGACGTCGCCGCCGGGCGGCTGGACGGCTACTACGAGCGCGGCCTGGCCCCCTGGGACCGGGCGGCCGGCTGCCTGATCGCCACCGAGGCCGGCGCCCTGGTCGGCGGCCGGCCCGGGCACGGGCCGGACGGCGAGCTGACCGTGGCCGCTGCTCCGGGCGTGTACCAGCCGCTCCAGGAGCGGCTGGCCGCGCTGCGCGCCTGGGCGGACTGACCGGTTCCGCCGTCCCGCCGCCGGAACCCCGGCGGCGGGACGGCCCGGACGTGCGACGGGCCCGGGTGCGAAGGCTCCCGGACATGCGAAGAGCCCTGACATACGGGGGATGCCAGGGCCTGGGTTTCGCACGGCCCCCGTAGGGCCGCTGGTGCCGGAGGTCCGGCGACGGGTCGGTGTGCCGGACGGGTCAGGCAGCGGTGCGGTGGCGCTCCAGCACCGTGTCCACGCCGTGCTCGGCGGCGAGTCGGCGGAGGTCGTCCAGCTCGGACTGCTCCACCTCGGCGAGGAACTCGTCCCCGGCCTCGATCGCGCGGTGCAGGTCCTGCTCGGCGTTGGCTATGCGCTGCAGGATTCCGGCCTTGAAGGCGTCCATACGGGCCCCCTTACTGTGTCGGACGTGCACGGTCGTGCGCTCTCCGCCCCGGGGAAGGTCCAGCCGGTGAAAGCACCCAGGCCGGAAGGTGGTGGCAGTCCGGACGGGTGCGGAGACGGCCCTTCGGCCGCTCCCGGTGATGTCCCAGCCCCAGGGCCGGCGCGGATGAACGCACGGCGGGTGGGTGCGATCGGCCGTCAGCCAGATCGCGGGTGTGCAGCTGTCCTCCCCGCCCCCAGGGCGGGGAAACCTTTCGGCGCGAGAAAGTTGCCCGTGTCACAGTCCAAGCGGAGTGGTGCGGATGCGAACAGTGACCGCCGCGGACCCGGGTTCCGTGCCCGAGGGGCAGCTTATCGCTGCTTTACCGCCCGACCAGGCAGGATGGAGGCACCGTCGGAGCCGTGCGTCCGCTTCCGGGGCCGGCCTGGAGAAGGGACAACGACCGTGCGGGTTCTCGTCGTCGAGGACGAGCAGCTGCTTGCAGAGGCCGTCGCGACCGGTCTGCGCCGCGAGGCGATGGCCGTCGACGTTGTGTACGACGGGGAGGCCGCGCTCCAGCGCATCGCGGTCAACGACTACGACGTCGTCGTCCTGGACCGCGATCTTCCGCTGGTCCACGGGGACGACGTCTGCCGCAAGGTGGTCGAGCAGGGCCTGGCCACCCGGGTGATCATGCTGACCGCCTCCGGCGACATCAGCGACCGGGTCGAGGGCCTGGAGATCGGCGCGGACGACTACCTTCCGAAGCCGTTCGCCTTCAGCGAACTCGTCGCCCGGGTAAGGGCGCTGGGCCGCCGCGCGACCATCCCGCTGCCCCCGGTACTGGAGCGGGCCGGCATCTCGGTCGACCCCGGCCGGCGCGAGGTGATCCGCGACGGGCGCACCGTCCAGCTCGCCCCCAAGGAGTTCGCCGTCCTGGAGGTGCTGATGCGGGCCGGCGGTGCCGTCGTCTCCGCCGAGCAGCTCCTGGAGAAGGCCTGGGACGAGCACACCGACCCGTTCACCAACGTCGTGCGCGTCACCGTGATGACGCTGCGCCGCAAGCTCGGGGACCCGCCGGTGATCGTCACCGTGCCGGGCTCCGGCTACCGGATCTGACGACCGGAGTCCGCCCACCCCGAGACTCCCCGCCGTAAGCGCCCGCCCCGGCGGACGCCCCGAGAGGACCATCATGACCACCCCGCCCCCGGCCGGCGGGGCCTCCGGCGCGCCCGCCGGCGGCCCGCGTGCCGTCCCGCCGAAGCCCCTGACCCCGCCGCGCGTCCACCGCCCCGGGCCCTACGTCCCCGGCGACGGCATGCTCGCCTGGTTCCCCTTCCGCCCCACCATCCGGATGCGCCTCACCCTGCTCTACGGCGGGATGTTCCTGATGGCCGGCGTGGTGCTGCTGCTGCTGATGTACGTGTTCTTCCAGGACGCCGTCTCGTACCTGGCGCCGCGCAACCTGGTCTTCGACGGCAGCATCCAGGTCACCGGCCCGGACGGCGTCCACTCCACGATGAACAGCACGAGCTACAACCAGTTGCAGGCCGCCGACTTCCTGGCGCGCTCCGACTCCGCGCTCAACACCCTGCTGCGCAAGTCGCTGACCATGCTGCTCTGCCTCGCCGTGATCGCCTTCGCGGCGGGCTACGCGATGGCCGGCCGGGTCCTGCGCCCGCTCGGCCGGATCACCCGCACCGCCCGCGACGTGGCCTCCTCCGACCTGCACCGCCGGATCGAGCTGGACGGCCCGGACGACGAGCTCAAGGAGCTCGCCGACACCTTCGACGGCATGCTGGACCGGCTGGACCGCTCCTTCGACTCCCAGCGCCGCTTCGTCGCCAACGCCTCGCACGAGCTGCGCACCCCGCTGGCGATCAACCGCACCCTGCTGGAGGTCCAGCTCTCCGACCCGGCGACCTCCTCCGACCTCCAGCAGCTGGGGAGGACCCTGCTGGCCACCAACGAGCGCAGCGAGCAGCTCGTCGAGGGCCTGCTGCTGCTCGCCCGCAGCGAGAACGAGCTGACCGACCGGCGCCCGGTGGAGCTGTCCGAGGTGGCCACCCGGGCGCTGGAGCAGACCCGGGGCGAGGCCGACAAGCGCGAGGTCGAGCTGCGTTCGAAACTCGATCCGGCGATGGCCGCCGGCAACGGCGTGCTGCTGGAGCGGCTCGCGCTCAACCTGCTGCAGAACGCCGTCCGGTACAACACCCCGGGCGGCTGGGTCGAGCTGGCCACCACCGCGGTGCCCGGCGGCGGCGAGCTGGTGGTCTCCAACACCGGCCCGGTGGTGCCCGGGTACGAGCTGGAGCACATCTTCGAGCCGTTCCGCCGGGTCAAGGGCGCCGACCGCACCCGCAGCGACAAGGGGGTCGGGCTCGGCCTGTCCATCGTCCGCTCGGTGGTGCGCGCCCACGGCGGCACCATCGAGGCCACGCCGCGCGCCGGCGGCGGCCTCACCATGAGGGTCCGCATCCCCTCGCCGTAAGGGTCGAACGCCCCTTCCGCGGGCGACCGTTTCCAGCCGCCCCCGCCAGGCCCGTCAAGACGACATAAGGCCTGGCGGGGGCGGCTTGTCTTTTCCGGCCCGAGCAACTTACGGTGTCGTAACCTACGCAACCGTAGGTGAGTCCGTCGGCGCCCCGCCGACGGGTCCACGACGTGTCCCCGTCCAGCGCGCCCGTCCCAGCGCGTGCCGTCCCCTCAGGAGCACCACCGTGACCATCGCCCCTGTGCAGAGCAGCTCCCCGCTCGTCGCGAGCGGCTGGACCGACGCGCGGCTGATCCTCGCCCTCGAAGAGGTCGTCGAGAAGGAGCTCAACCGCCACCTGGGCGTGGCGAAGGAGTGGATGCCGCACGAGTTCGTCCCGTGGAGCCAGGGCCGCGACTTCGACGGCGTGCTGGGCGGCGAGGCCTGGTCGCTGGAGCACTCCAAGGTGACCCCGGTCGGCCGGGTGTCGCTGGTGGTCAACCTGCTGACCGAGGACAACCTGCCCAGCTACCACCACGAGATCGCGACCATGTTCGGCCGCGAGGGCGCCTGGGGCACCTGGGTGCACCGCTGGACGGCCGAGGAGGGCCGGCACGGAATAGCCATTCGCGACTACCTGCTCGCCACCCGCGCGGTCGACCCGGTGGAGCTGGAGCGGGCCCGGATGAGCCACATGTCGGAGGGCTTCGAGTCCGACAACGCGCACAGCATGCTGCACTCCGTCGCGTACGTGGCCTTCCAGGAGCTCGCCACCCGCATCGCGCACCGCAACACCGGCAGGTACGCCGGCGACCCGCTGTGCGAGCAGCTGCTGGCGAAGATCGCCAACGACGAGAACCTGCACATGGTCTTCTACCGGAACCTGCTGAAGGCCGCCCTGGAGATCGCCCCGGACCAGGCCATGCGGGCCGTCGCCGACGTGGTCACCGACTTCCGGATGCCCGGCCACGGCATCCCCGGCTTCGAGCGCGCCGCCGCGCAGATCGCCCTCGGCGGGGTGTACAACCTGCGCATCCACCACGACGACGTGCTCCAGCCGGTGCTGCGCCACCTCAAGGTGATGGAGATCGGCGGGCTCGGCCCGGAGGGCCTGCTGGCGCAGAACGAGCTGGGCGTCTTCCTCGACGGGCTGGACGGCCAGGCCCGGAAGTTCGAGGAGCGCCAGGCCGCCCTGCTGGCACGCCGGGAGGCCCGGAAGAACGCCGGCTGAGATGCTGGACCGAGCGGTCGGAGTGGGTGGATTTCCCGCGGTTTGCCCTGGATGATTCTGAACGTGACCAAGCTCACACCGTGTCGCTCCACGATTCCGGGCAACCCCGGAGAGTGATCACCTGATCAGGGGTGTCGATCGCCGTCCGTGACCGGATTCCGGTCACCGGTCGGTCCGCGGAATCGGTCGGCATCCCTGATGGACAAGGGATTCCCCAGACATCCACACCGATTGTGCTCACTGTGCGTGGTCGGTTTACCGGGTCCCCGGAAGGCTGGTGATGGCCCAGCGTGAGGCCTTCCACAGCCCTGGGGATCACCCCGATGGAGCCCGGGCTGAGTGTCGATTGAGTAACAGGGCTTGAAGTAAGGCAAAATCTCCGCCTCGGGTCGGGCACAAGACCGACCCCCCATGCGTTACGTGCGCTGGAGATACCGCACACACCGCACAACCCGGAGGGGGAGAGCGAAAAATGGCAACCGACTACGACACCCCACGCAAGACCGACGACGAGCTCAACGAAGACAGCATCGAGGAGCTCAAGGCTCGGCGGAACGACAAGGGCGGCAGCTCTGTCGACGTCGACGAGTTCGACGCCGCCGAGGGCATGGAGCTCCCCGGTGCCGACCTCTCGAACGAGGAGCTCGCCGTCCGTGTCCTGCCGAAGCAGGCGGACGAGTTCACCTGCATGAGCTGCTTCCTCGTGCACCACCGCAGCCAGCTCTACAGCGAGAAGAACGGCAACCCGATCTGCCGGGACTGCGGCGCCTGAGCACCGCGGCGGACAGGACCCGGTGCCCGCGGCTGCGCCCGCGGGACCGGTACACCGCTCCTTCCGGCCCCGGGCAGCGGGGCCGGACGGCAGGTCCGGGCATCGTCCGTCTGGACGGGCCCGGGAGGACGGAGTCGGCCGGTCGACCGGTCAGGACAAAGTCGTAGGGACGGTCCCGCAGCAGCGGAACCGTCCCTCTCCGTTTGTCCGGCCTCTTCCGTCCGGCCCGTGTCCGGGCCCGACCGCCTCGCGGCCCGGCCCGGTCCGCCTCAGGTGCGGGCGCCGCGCCGGGCGTCCTCCAGCGCCTCCGCCAGCTTCATCGGCGAGCGGGTCGACAGGTAGAGGTACGGCGTCGGGTCGGTCGGATCGGTCACCTCGACCCGCAGCGCCGTCGGGACGTAGCTGCGCAGCAGCATGAAGGCGCGCGGATCGGCCTTCCGGCCGCGCCAGGCCGCCGCCTCGGCGGGGCTCAGCGCCTGCGCGTCGCCGAGCGCGTCCACCGGGATCCGGGCCGGGCCGGCCACCAGGGAGCCCTGGACCACGCGGATGCGGGCCGAGCCGTAGCTGCTGATCGCGACCGCGCCGGCGGCGATGCCGACCACCAGTCCGATCAGCGCGGCCGGACCGCTGACCCGGATCAGGATCAGCGCGAACGTGAGACCCAGCGCGATCGGGAGCAGCCACCAGGAGCGCGGCACCGTGAGGCGTTCGTCGTACATGCCTCCATTGTGGTCGCCCTGACGTCCGGCCCGGGACGCCACCCCCACCGGAGGCCCGCTACCCCTGGGTAGGCTGGGGCCCCGTGACCGGTACGACAGCCCCCAGCACCCCCACCGACCGGCCGGCGCCCGCCATACCGCCGTCCCCGACCACCCCGCCGCCGGACGCCGTCCTGCCGGAGCGCCACCCCCAGGCGCCCGCCCCCGGCACCCGGCTCGGCTCCCACTACGAGCACTGCTTCGGCTGCGGCCCGCAGCACCCCGGCGGCCTGCGGATCGACGCGGTCGCCGGCGAGGGACTCGACGTCACCGCCGAGTTCGCCGTCCGCGACGCCCACCAGGGCGGCCCCGGCCTGGCCCACGGCGGGCTGCTGACCACCGCCATGGACGAGACCCTCGGCACGCTCAACTGGCTGCTGCACGCCCCCGCCGTGACCGGCCGGCTGGAGACCGACTTCCTCAGCCCGGTGCCCGTCGACTCGGTGCTGCACCTGCGCGCCTGGATCACCGGCGTGCACGGCCGCAAGATCTACAGCGCCGCCGAGGCGCGGATCGGCGGACCGGACGGGCCGGTCGCCGTCCGGTCCCAGGCCCTCTTCATCCAGGTAAAGCTGGAACACTTCACCACGCACGGTCGTCCCGAGGACATCGAGAAGGTCCTCGACGACCCGGATCTGATGAAGCGCGCACGAGCCTTTGAGGTGAACCCTTGAGCGACACCCCCCGCCCGCAGCTGGACGTCCTGATCAAGCGCATCGACCCCGAGCTGCCGCTGCCCGCCTACGCGCAGCCCGGGGACGCCGGTGCCGACCTGCGCACCACCGTCGACGCGGAGCTGGCCCCCGGCGAGCGGGTCATGCTGCCCACCGGCATCGCCATCGCCCTGCCGGACGGCTACGCGGCCTTCGTCCACCCCCGGTCGGGCCTGGCAGCTCGTTGCGGTGTTGCCCTCGTGAACGCCCCGGGGACGGTCGATGCCGGGTACCGTGGAGAGATCAAGGTGATCGTCGTCAATCTGGACCCGCGCGAGGGGGTCAGCTTCCGCCGAGGGGACCGAATCGCCCAGCTGGTGATCCAGCAGGTCGAGAAGGCCCGTTTCCACGAGGTGGAGGAGCTGCCTGGGTCGGCACGCGCCGAGGGCGGGTTCGGGTCGACCGGCGGCCATGCCGCGGTCTAGCATGCCCGCGGCCTCGCAGGAAGCCGAGCAGGCATTCGCATCGGTCTTGGACCGGGAAGGGCAGTGACCGTGTTCCGTCGTCGCCAGAAGAGCGAGGACGCTGTCGAGCAGCTCGCCGACGACGCCATCAGCGCCGACGAGACGGCCGATGACGTCGAAGGTTCCGCCGAGAGCGAGAACGTGACCGAGCTGGACCCGGCCGACAGGGTCGGCCTGCCGCCGGCCCCCCGGCCGGACGGTCCGTGGGACCACTCCGAGCTGGAGAACCCCGAGGAGGGGCGCGTCGACCTCGGGGGTCTGCTGGTCCCCGGCGTCGAGGGCATGGAGCTGCGCGTCGAGGTCGCCGGTGACGCGATCGTGGCAGCAACCCTTGTGCTCGGAAACAGCGCCATCCAGCTCCAGGCCTTCGCGGCCCCGAAGTCGGAGGGCATCTGGGGGGAGGTCCGGGAGGAGATCGCCAACGGCATCACCTCGCAGGGCGGCCTCATCGAGGAGGAGGAGGGCCCGCTCGGCTGGCACCTCCGCGCCCGGGTCCCCGTGCAGCTGCCGGACGGCACCCAGGGCGTGCAGCTGGTGCGGTTCGTCGGCTGCGACGGTCCGCGCTGGTTCCTGCGCGGCGTGATCTCGGGCCAGGCCGCCGTGCAGCCGGAGATGGCCGGGATCCTGGAGCAGGTCTTCCGGCAGACGGTCGTCGTGCGCGGCGAGTCCCCGATGGCTCCCCGCGACCCGATCGTCCTGAAGCTTCCCGAGGACGCCCAGATGGTCGCCGACGGTGGCGGGGCGACCGCCGCCGCCGCCGGTGAGGGCGAGAACCGCTTCGGCGGTACCGCGCTCGACCCGTTCGCGCGCGGCCCGGAGATCACCGAGGTTCGCTGACCCGGCTCGGGCCGGCTTCGGTCGGCCCTGATCGGCACTGATCGCCCCTGCCCGGGAGCCCGGGCAGGGGCGATTTGCATGTGACGTGCCGGTGCCCGTACAGTTCCGGAGTCGCCGCGGGAGACCGGGGCGGCAAAACGGAAAGTGAATCCGATGAATGAAACTCCGGAAAACGGAGCGGAAAACATCTGATAAGCTGGAAACACGAAAGAACGAAGCCCGGAGGGTCCGCTGGAAGGCGGTCCGA
>NZ_JBIAXP010000027.1:0-157168 GCF_042896795.1 Kitasatospora sp. NPDC001261 | reverse complement strand
GGACGCGGCAATGACATGACAGCCACACCCGGCATCCCTGGGTGCCCTGATCTTACGAATGACCAGAACGATCCCACGAAGAAAGGTATGGATCGCATGAACGGCACCCCCGCGAGCGTCGTCAAGGCGGCGTTCCGCTGCTACCGGTCGCAGGACCGCGAGGCGGCCCTGCCGCTGTACGCCGAGGACTTCACCTTCACCAGCCCCCAGGACGACCGCATCGACAAGGCCGCGTTCTTCGAGCGCTGCTTCCCCACCGCCTACCGGTTCACGGAGCAGCGGCTGCTGCGGGTGATGCCCGCCGACGAGGAACTCGTCTTCGCCTACTACGAGTACGAGCTGACCACGGGGGGCCGCTACCGCAACGTCGAGGCGATCACGGTCCGGGACGGGCTGATCCGGGACGTCCAGGTCTTCTTCGGCGGTCGGCAGCCGGCTCCGGGAACGCCCGCGACGCCGTGAACCGGCCGCTCCACCAGCCTACTTGATCGTCCGGGCGGTCCCCGGGCGGCCCAGGGGGAGGAGGTACTGGACGGGTTCGCCGAGGTCGTCGAGGGCGAGGAGTTCGTGGGCCAGGTCGTCCTGGAGGCCGCCGAGGGGGGTGGTGCCGAGGCCGAAGGCGGCGGCGGTCAGCAGGAGGTTCTGGGTCAGGTGGCCGGCTTCGAGGAGGCCGAGGCGCAGGGCGCGCAGGCCGTAGCGGCGGCGGAGGTGGGCGAGGTCGAGGTGGACGGCGAGGACGGCGGGGGCCCGGTCGATGCCGATGGCGTCCGGGTCGTCGGCCGGGCGGGAGAGGTAGGAGGAGAGGGCCTTGAGGTCGTCGAGGGCGGGGGCCGGGCCGATCGGGCGCAGGCTGCGGTGTTCGGGGAGGCACTGGTAGGTGCCGGCGGGCAGGCCGTCCACGGCGAGGGCGAGCAGGCGCAGCCGTACGGTGTGCAGGGCGCCCGCGCTGGGGTACGGGCGGTGGCCGGTGTCGGGGTTGGCGGCGTAGGCGGACCAGAGCAGGCCGCCGAGGGCGCCGGCGGTGAGCGGGCCGGTCAGCGGGCCGCGGGTGGAGTGGCGGGTGCGCAGGGCGTCGGCGAGGGTGACGGGCGGCAGCGGGTCGGCGGGCAACGGGAGGTCGCCGGGGCGGGGGCGCGGGGCCGGGTGGTGCGGCAGGTCGCGCAGGGCGGTGTCCTCGGGGCGGCCGATCTGGAACTTGCTGCGTTCCAGGTACTGGTGGTCCGGGGCGTGGTGGTCGGCGGGGAAGAAGGTGAACGGCTGCCCGGTCTCCAGCAGGGTGCGGGCGGCGAGGCGGCAGACCGCCCGCTCCTCGTCGGGGCCGACGCCTAACCGGTTGAACAGCATGTGCAGCTGGGAGGCCCAGACCCAGGAGAGGCGCTCCTCGGCGTCGGCGGAGGCGGAGGCGTCAGCGGAGGCGGGGAAGGCGGCCCGCATCCGGGCGGTGGCCTCGGCGACCTGCGCCGCCCAGTCGGCCAGCCAGGGTGCGGCCGTACCGGCGTCCAGCGCCGTGCGCAGGGCCCGGGCCCGGTGGGCCAGCGCGGTGCGCTGCCGGGCGAACACGGTGTTGACCCGGACGTGCACGGCGGCCCCGGGCAGCGGCCGGAACTCGGTGACCCAGCGCCAGGAGGCGGCGTGGCGGCGCAGCCAGCGGGAGGCGGCGAGTTCGTCGAGGCCGAGGGCGTGGGCGGTGGTGTGGGCGAGGTCGAGGGCGAGCGGCAGCCGGTCCCCCGGGGCCGCGCGGAGGGCGTCCAGGGCGGCGAGGGCGGTGCGGGTGGAGTGGGTGAACACCTCCTCGGCGATCGGCAGCAGGGCCGCGCCGCCGTAGCGCTCGGTCTCGGGCTGGTACGGGACCTCCGTGACCTCGCCGTGTCCGCCCGCGAAGGGGCCCTCGGGCGGGGTGCGGCGGGCAGCGCGGCGGGTGAGCTCGGCGGCGAGGTCGGTCAGGTGGGCGGGCGCCGGGCCCGGGCCGCGGAGGCGGATGCGCAGGTGGGGGCCGCCCTCGCCGTAGCGGATGAAGAACCAGTCGGTGCCGGCGAGCCCGGCCATCAGCGGGGCGAGGTCCTCGGTGAGGAAGGCGTCGGCCTCGGGGGCGGTCAGCGGCAGCGCGAGGTGCAGGCTGTGCCAGCGGGCGGCGGGCGGCGCTTGGGTGGTCATCGCGGTCCTTCCGGGCGGCTACGGGGACAGGCGGCTACGGGAACGGGTGCGGGTGGAGCGGGAGTTCGTCGTGCCGCAGGGGCGCCGGGGTGCGGCCGAGGCGGTACGGGACGTCCAGGAGGCGGGGCAGGCCCCGGGTGCGGCGGTTGGCGTGGCCGAAGGTCATCGGCAGGGTGCCGGGGACGACGACCTTGGCGCAGTGCAGGCCCAGCCGGTCGCGGACGCCGGGTTCGTCCTGGGTGACCGCCAGGACCTCCAGGCCCTCCCCCGCCAGCCGGGCGACGGTCCGCTCCAGCAGCGCGGTGAGGTCGCCGACCGGTGCGGGGGCGCCGGGCCACCGCTCGGTCCAGGGCACCGGGGGCGGGCCGGCGAAGAGGAAGTCGAGGCGGGGCTGCGCCTCAGGCAGGGCGTTGAGGCCGACGTGGTCGTCCAGGGTGACGACCAGGTCGGGGCGGTCCAGCATCGGCCGCAGCCGCCGCGGGTCGCGCGGCCCGCCCGGGGTGGTGGCGCGGTGCGGCGCCTCCTGGACGTTGGTGACCACCTCGGCGACGGCGGAGCGGATCGCCGCCAGGGGGTCGTGGTGGGCTCCGGCGGCCAGGAAGGTGCGCGGGGCGTCGGGGTGGTCGCCGCGGTGGCGGCAGAGGGCGAGCACGGCGGGGATGCCGAGGTCGTTGGTGGCGTCGAGCAGGGTGAGCCGGTAGCCGAACAGCCGGGCGCGGTCGGCGAGTTCGGCGATCCTCGGGTCCTCGGTGGGGACGGCGACGCCGGGCAGCGGGGTGCGGGCGTACCAGGCCATCAGGAAGGCGTCGCGCTCGGCGACCTCGAACAGGCCGTAGAGCGCGGCCTCCTGGGGGCTGTTGCCGAGTCCGCAGCCGTTCGAGGACTCGTAGACCACCCGGGGGCGGTCGCGCCCGGGCACGTCCCAGTAGGCGACGTGCTCCGGGACGGCGACCGGGCGGCGGTGGGTGAGCGACCAGCCGTGCACCCAGTCGAGTACCAGCTCGGGGGTGTACGGGACGGTGGCCACGGCGGGGTGCCCCGGCGGGGCGTCGTCGGGCAGGCCGAGCCGGGCCGGGTCGAGGACGGCCCCGGGCCCGCGCTCGGCGACCAGGTCGGCGTACGAGGCCCGCAGGGCGGTGCGGCGCCCGAGCGGCCGCATGCCCGCGTACCGCTCCACCGCCTCGAACAGCGCGACCCGTTCGCTGGCGCGGAAGTCCGCCGCCCGCCCGTAGCCGCCGTCGTCCAGCGCCCGGCCGTCCGTCACCCAGGCGGTGGTGAGGGCGAAGGCCGAGTCCTCGGTGCGGAACAGCCGGCGGACCGGGCCGAACCGCTCGTCGTACAGTTCGGCCCTCAACTGTCCTGTGCCCGTACGGTCGTTGGGGCCGCGCAGGACGGCCGGGTCGGGCAGGGGGCGGGGGGTGGCGGGCAGCCGGGCGGCCTCGGGGGTGTCGGCGGGCAACGGATGGCAGACCTCGCAGCCGCCGACCGGGCGGACCCGGTGGGTGGACCAGGTGGCCCTGCCGCCGTGCACCACGTGGACGGTGGCGACGGAATCGGTGCTCTCGGCGGCCAGGTCAGCGGCGAGGGCGGTCACCGCCTCGGCGAAGGCCGGGGTGCCGGTGCCGCCGAGCGCCAGGGCCGGGCTCTGCCAGGGCACCCGGCCGCCGGCGGTGGCGAGCCGCTGGACCTCGGTGCAGCTCAGGCAGGCGGGCGCCCCGGGGTGGAGGACCGGCCCGACCACCGTCAGCGCGCCGTCCTCGCGCACCGGCACCAGGCGTACGGGGTGTGCCAGGGCGTGGCGGCTGAGCTGCTCGGCCAGGCCGAGGGTCCACTCGGCGAGGTGGACGACGGCGGTGCCGCCGGTGGCGGCCAGGGCCTCGGCCGGGGTGAGCACCGGCAGCCCGTTCATGGGCGGCCCTCCCCGGTGACGAGGGCGGTGAACCCGTAGCCGTCCAGGGCGGCGGCGATCGGGCGGGCCCCGGGGGTGGCGGGCTGCCAGCGGGTCGTCCGCAGGCCGGTGAGCCGGACCAGGGCGGCGTGCAGGTCCGGTTCCCGGTCGGCGACGTCGGCGAGCCAGTGGTCGGCCCAGCCGGGGTCCGCCCAGGCGGCCGGGGTGCACCCGGCGGCGGCGAGCGGGGCGGCGGCGCCGGAGAGCGCGGCGTGGTGGGCGGCGGCCAGGCCGCCGTCCCGGGCCAGCAGGCGGGTGAGGGCGGCCAGGGCGGCGTGGGCGACCGCGTCGGCGGGGGTCGCCTCGACCGCCCTGGCCCCTTCGGCCTGCGCCAGGTACACCTTCTCAGAGGCGAGTTGACGTACCGTCAGATCCGGTGCGCGGCCGAGCCGGCGGGCCAGGGCTCCGTACCAGTGCCCGGCCTGCGGGTGATCCCGCCAGGCGGACTCCGGCACCGGGCGGTCGCCCCGGAGCGGCCGGCCGAGGACGGCCCAGCGCAGGGCCCGGCCGAGCGCGTGGGACGGGTCGACGCCGACCACCGGTACGGCTCCCCCGCCCACCGCCGCCAGGTGCAGTTCGACGGACCGGCAGGCGGCGGCCAGCCGGGCGAGGTCCGTCCGCACCGCACCGGCCGCCAGCGGGCCGGACGGGGTGCCGCAGGAGACCAGGGCCACGGGCAGCTGCGGGAGCTCGCCCGGGGACGGCGCGTCCAGCACGCCCAGCCGGGCGTCGCCGAGGGCGTCCACCCGGCGCAGCGCCTCGGCGAGGTCCCCGGGCGGCGCGGCGACGGCCCCGGGGCCCGCCGCCCACGGGTGGTAGTCGGCGCGCGGCGGGCGGGCCTCGGCGATCAGGACGGCGGGGCGCCCGGCGAGCAGCCGCGGGTCCTCGGCCGGCTCGCCCGGGTCCGGCAGGCCGGCGACGGCGCAGAGCAGCCGCTGGGCACCGGCGGCGGCGAGCAGCGCGAGGAGCACCGGCGGGGGCTCGGCGCCGGAAGCGGTGGCGGCGCCGGGGCCCAGCCGGGCCGCGAGCGCCGTGGCGTCCGCCCGGGCGCGGGCCGGGTCGGCGGGCTCGGTGACGAAGCCGCCGTCCGCGCCGCACTGCACCGCGACCGCCACCGCACGGCCCGACGGATCGTCCGCCGCGGCCACCACCCGGCCGGGCGGCAGGCCGGGCTCGGCGACCACCGCCGGGGCCGCCGTCCCGCCCCGGGCGAGGGCGCGCGCCACCGCGCGGGCCGACGGGCCGTCCGGGTCGGCGGCCGCCACCACCGGACGGGCGGCCGCCAGGGCCGCCGCCGCGCCGCCGGGATCGTCCGCCACCGAGCCGGGCCAGGGCGGCAGGCGCTCCCCGTCCGGGTGGTCCACGAGCAGGCCGTGCTCGCGCAGCCGGGCGGTGACGGTGGCCAGCGCGGCCGCCACCTTCGGCTCGACGGCGGCGTCGGCTGCCGCGCCGGCGGCCTCCGCGTCCGGCCCGAGCCGGGCGGCGAGCACCTGCCACAGCGCCGGGAGCGCCCGGCTGCCCTCCAGGGTGAGGCTGGTGTCGCGGCCGCGCAGGTGCAGCCCCTCGCGCAGCGGGGTCACCGCCACCCCGGGGCGCAGCCGGGGCCGGTGGGTCTCCGGTTCGGCCGTCATGCCGCCCCCTCCATGTACGTCCCGTCGGTGCGAGTCCCGTTCATGCGCGTCCCGTCCGTGCCCGCCTGGCCGGCCCCGGCCGCCGTCGGGGCGCCGAGGAGCGCCTGCCAGCGGTGCCCGGTCAGCTCGGGCACGCTGCGCACCAGCAGGTGGGCGGCGAGGTAGCGCTCCAGCGGGCGGACGTCGCAGATGGCGAGCAGCCGGTACAGGCCGTTGGTGCCGGTCCGGTTGATCAGGTAGTCCGGGCGGCGCCACATCGCGCCGTCGGGGTCGCTGCGGTGCAGCAGCCGGTGGAACTCGCTGTAGCGGGTGCGCAGTTCGGCGTTCCAGCGTTCGGCGGTGGCCCGGTCCCCGAGGGCCTCGGCGCGCTCCCGGTACGCGGCGTGGCGGCCGCCGAGGTCGGCTCCGGCCGCCAGCCGCCGCTCGGCGAGGCTCCAGGCGTTCGCCGACCAGTGCGCCCAGTCCCGCTCCCAGTCGCGCGCCCCGCCTTCGGTGATCCGGCCCACCAGCGCCGTGACCGCCCGGCCGGTGCGCTCCCAGTGGCGCTCGAAGCCGGCCCGCAGGCTGCCGTCCGGGTCCTCGTGGACCAGGAAGTCCTCCAGGTGCGAGAGCACCGAGTAGTGCGCGCCGACCAGCCCGTCCGGGTGCGCGGTGGCGTGCGCGGCGAGCGCCGTCACCACCAGCTGCACCCGCGCCTGCGGTGTGTCGCCGTGCGCGCCGAGGAAGCGGCAGGCCGAGTCCAGGGCGGGCAGGCCGGTCCGTAGCAACTCCTCGCGCAGATCGGCGGATTCGGCGCCGATCAGGGACCGCAGGGCGTGCTCGGCGGACCGGTCGACGGGCGCCGCGACGACGGTGTTGTCCGGCACCAGCGGCCCGTACGGCGGTGCGACCAGCTCGGCCCGTCCGGCGGCGGCGGCCTCGGCGAGCAGCTGCTCGTCCGAGCGGTCGGCGACGGAGGGGTGGGCGGCCGCCCACGCCCGCAGCGCCTCGGCGGACCGCCGCGCCACCCCGGACACCCGCGCCTCGGGGCCGCGCAGCCGCAGCCGCAGGTGCGGACCGAACCGCCAGTGCCGCTCGACGTGGGCGGCCAGCCCCTCGGCCCCCGCTTGCCGGGCCAGCGGCAGGACGGCTTCGCGCAGCGCGCGGGCCTTGTCGGGCTGGTAGTGGTACAGGACCACGTCCCAGGCGGTCACGGCCCCCTGGCCGTCGGCCGGGTCACTCATCGGGCGCCTCCTCGGCGATGGCGGTACGGGCGGTCCGGACGGCTCGGGCGGTACGGGCGGAAGCGCGGGCAGCGGCCCCCGCCGCGCTGTCCCGGCCCGGCCGGTAGGTCTCCACCACGAGTTCCACGGCCCGGGTCGGCTCCGACTGCCCCGCGATGCCCGGCAGGGCCTCCTCCAGCACCGCGCCGCGCGGGTGCCGGGTGAGCCACTTGGCGAGGTGGCGCAGGTGCAGCGGGTTGCCGAGGTCGACGGGCTGCGGCTTGGGGGCGCGCAGGTGGGCGACGAAGGCGTCGGCGGGTGTGCCCGCGCCGTCGGCGGTGGCCGGTGCGGGGTGGAGGAAGAGCTGTTCGGGCAGGCCGAGCCGGGCCCGCCAGCGGGCGACGGTCGCGGCCGGGACCCCGTCGGGGCCCGGGTCGGCGGCGAGTTCGGCCCGCAGGGCGTCGAGCACCCCGGCCGGTAGCTGCCAGCGGCGGCGGGCGAGCACGACGTGCCGGTGGCGCAGCCGCGGGGTGCGCAGCACGCTGCCGCCGGGCGCGGCCAGGGTGGTGCGCGGCAGCAGCGGGCGGAAGTCGACGACCCCGTTGGGGTGGTCGGCGAGCAGTGGGCCGAGCCGCCGGGGCAGCATGACCGGCGCGAGGAAGCCCAGGTAGAGGACGTCGAGCAGTTCGCCGGTGCCGCGCAGCCGCAGCCGGAGCTGGTCGTCGGCCGGGTCGTGGACGAGGTCGAGGTCGGCCTCGGCGAGGCCGGTCCACCGCCGGTCGGGGCCGATCTCGTCGGCGAGCAGCCGGGGGTGGAGGTTGGCGTTGAAACCGCCGACCGGCCGGACCTGGGCGGCGCGGGCGCCGGCGCCGAGCCCGGAGCGGAGCTGCCGGGCGACCTCGGCGGCGGCCCGCGGGGGCAGGCCGTCGAGGAACCGGCTGGTGAAGCGCCCCCAGCCGCCGTAGACGTGGTTGACGCACACCAGGCCGTCCCCGGGGTCGCGTTGGAGGAACCAGGAGTAGCTGAGCGGCCGGGCCGCGGTCCAGTGGGGCAGCCGCGCGGCCAGGGCGCGGACCCGCTCGGCGGGGAGCACGAGTTCGCCGTCCAGCTCCGGGAGGTGGGCGAACTCCTTTCGCAGCAGGGCCAGTTCGTCCGGCAGGCCGGTATCCGCCCAGGCGTCCGCCGCGTCGGCGCCGAAGTCCCAGGGCGCGTCGCACACCCCGCCGACGCCGTAGCGGGCGACGAAGCGGTCCCGGGCGGCCCGGCGCATCAGGTGGCCGTGGTCGAACAGCTCGGCGAGCGCGGTGAGTTCGGCGAGCACCGTACGGTCGGCCGCGCTCAGTCGGGGGCACGGCGCGGCCGGCGTGTGGACGTCCTCGCTGAGGACGCTGAGCGGCGCGGCCTCGTCCGGCACCGGCCGTCCGGCGTCGGCCAGCAGTCGCCGCCAGTGGTCGGCGAGGGAGGCCAGCAGGGCGGGGCGGTGCTCGCCCGGGGTCGCCACCAACGAGCCTGTTGCCAGGTCGAGTTGGTCGAGCCGTTCGGCCAGTGCGGCGTCCTCCGGCCACTGCCGCAGCCAGTCGGCCAGGCTGCGGAGCGGCCGCCGGTCCTGCGGGTCGACCGGCTCGGCGGGCACCAGCAGCCGGGCCGTCAGGAGCCGGCCCACGAAGCGGTGCGCGGCCGGGTCGTCACCGGGGCGGCCGAGGGCCTCGGCGAGCCGGGCGGCGAGCCGGTCCGGCCGGTCCGGGGTGGCCGCGAGCGAGGCGAGCAGGGCCAGTTCGGGCCGGGCCGCGAGCTCGACCTCCTCCTCCCGGGTGACGAGGTAGCGCCCGCCCGCGAACAGCGTCTCGGCCCGGGCGTAGCGGGCGCGGCCGTCGGCGACCCGGGCGGCGCTGGTCATCCGGTGCGGCAGCGTACGGCTGCGGCGGGGGTCGTCGAGCAGGGCCTGGACGAGCGCGGCGACCAGCGCCCGGTTCTCCCGGACGACCGCGCGCGGGCCGTCCGCCGCTTCCTCTGCCTCCGCGTCCTCCGCCGTCACGTCGGAGGTCCAGCCGACGGCGGTGAACCAGGACAGCGGGCTGGTCTTGGCGGTGGCCCGCAGGGCGTGCCGCAGGACGGCCGCCTCTTCCTTCCGGGCCCGGCCGCGCGGCTCCCCGGTCGCGCCCGCCGTGTGGGCGACCGCGCGCAGCAGGTCGGCGCTGGTGAGGGCGACGGCCCGGGTGAAGGCCGGCTCCCGGCAGATGCCCGCGAGGGAGGCCCGTTCGGCGGCCAGGGCGGGCGGGACGGCATCGGCGAGCGCGGCCAGCAGCCGGGCCCGCAGCCGTCGCAGCTCCAGCCACTCGGCGAGTCGGGGGACGCGGTGCGGCAGGTCGCCGAGCCGGTCGAGCAGCGCCGCCCGCGGCGGGCGGCCGTTGTGCAGGTCGCGGCGGAGCGGCAGCACGACGCGGCGGTGGAACTCCTCGTCGTGACCGGCCCGGCTGGCGTACAGGTCGTCGCAGAGGGCCGGCCGCAGGGCTTCGACCGCGGCCTCGGCGGCGGTGAGGCCGCCCAGCAGCGCCCGGGCAGCCGCCGAGGCGGCGGACTGGGCAGGCCGGGCGAGGACGGTGGAGCGCACCAGGGCGTGGCGCGCGGTGTACGCGGCCGGGGCCGGTGCGTTCACGGGCGAGGGCGAGGGCGAGGGCACGCGGGCGTCCCGGGGCAGGGCGGTTCGGTTGGGCATGGCGGTTCCCTCCGACGGGGCCTGGCGGCGCGTCTCGTGGGACTGGTCGGCTGCGGCGACCGGGACGGGCCTGGGTACGCGGGACGAACCCGACGCGTCCGGGTGGACGCGCCGGGTTCCGTCCTGATGCGCTGGCACCGGCCCCGGAAGGCCTGGCCGGCAGGCCCGGCGTGCGGCCGGACCCTAGGACGTCAGGCGGTCGGCACGTCCGGCAGCTGCGGCTGCGCGCAGGAGGACGAGCCCTGGCAGGAGCAGGAGCCCCAGGACGCGCCGTTCTCCGGCAGCGCGACGGTGTCGCGCAGCGAGGTGACGGTCAGCTCGCTGAGGTCGAGGTCCTGAAGGTCGAGGCCCTCGGTGGCAGCGGTACGGGACGTGGTGGTGTCGGACATGGCGAACTCCCTCGGATGGGCAGGCGGGCCGGTCGGACCGGAAGGTGTGCCTGCGAGCGGGTGCTGCGGAATGTGCCGGGTCCCCCGTGGGTGCGCCGCACTCGGGCCGCTCGGACCCGGGCTTCGCGCCGCCCGAGAACGAATCTAGGCACCCGGCGGCGCCCGGCGGTACGGCCGACCGGCACCTTGGCCGGGAGCCCGTACCCCGTCGGCTCAAGACCGGTCCGGCTCAAGCGGCACTCCAGCGGCCCCCCACGGGCCCCCGACCGCGGCCCGGCCCGGCCGCGACCGGCGCCGGATCCGCGCGCCGCCCGCCCGTCCGTCCTGTGTCCGGTCCGCGGACTCGTCGGCGGGGCTCGCCGGGGAGGACCGGCCGTGCGACGACACGGGTGGGATCAACGGCCCACGGCGCGATCGACACCCGTGGTCGGGGCGTGCTCGTACGCAACCCGGCCCAGGACGTCCTGCGGGGCTTCTCGACCGGTCCTGGATCCCGCGTCGAGCAGCACCCGTTCAACGGCATGCGGAAGCCCGGCCGGGGACGGGACGTGGGCCTGCCTTCGGACTCGCGCCCCCGGGGCCGCTCAGTGCAGCGGCAGCAGCCCCGGGACCGGGCCGCCCCGCCGGGCCAGGCGGCGCAGGAAGGTGGTGACGCCGGGGGTGCCGACCGCCCAGGCCCGGGCCTCCGTGTCCGGTCGGCGGCCGGGCAGCAGCGGCCGGTTCGGCGTGCCGCCCGCCCGCGTGAGGATCAGCTCCGCCACCTCCTGGGCGGCGGCCCAGTGCCGGGCCTCGCCGGTGGCCACCGCGAGGTCGACGCAGAGGTCCCCGACGCCCGCGAGCCCGCAGCAGCGGAAGACCTGCGCGGTCCTCGGGGCAAGCGTCCGGCAGGTGTCGGCGGCGTCGGCGGCCAGCGCCGTCAGCGCGTCGTCGCCGTACTGCCGGCCGGCCTGGACCAGCAGGGTGCCGAGCCCGGCCAGCCCCCGGCACCAGGAGAGGTAGCGGCGGGTCGCCCCGGGTGCGCGGGCGGCGGCGATGATGCCGGGGAGGTCGGCCGCGAGGCCGTCCACGATCTCCCGGGCGGTGCGCCGGGACGCCTCGTCGGGCATCGCGAGCAGGAAGTGGGCGACGCCCGCGCGGCCGTGCGCGAAGCCCTCCGCGAGGGCGGCGGTGCCGGGGTTGGGCTCCTCCCCGAGGTCGTCCAGCGGACGGCCGACCAGTTCGGCGGCGCAGTCGGCCGCCGCCGCCCGGTGCGCTCCCGTCTCCGGGCCGAGCCCGGCGAGCAGCAGGTGCCCGGTGCCGATCCCGGCGGTCCCCGCGATCTGGTCGACGCCCGTGCCCTCGTACCGGCGGGGCGCCGGGGGCTGGGTGCCCAGCGCGGCGGCCGCCTCGGCGAGGAACAGGTCGACGCCCGTACGGCCCTGGTGGAGCGAGCCGTCCAGGTGGTCGAGGGCCGGGTGGGCGGCCGTCCAGGCGGCCAGGTCGGCGGCGGCGGAGCGGGCGTCCGGGCGGTCCGGGTGCTGGAGGAGTTCGAGGCCGAGCCCGGCGGCGCCGTCGTACAGCGAGAGCAGGGTCCGGGGCCGCTCGACGCCCGGGTCGGCGGCGAGCAGCTCGCGGGCCATCCGGACGCAGGTGGTGACGGTGTGGTCGAGCGCGCCGTCCAGGACGCTCCGCCGGGTCTCCGCGTTCCACCGGGCGTGGCGGGCCCGCCGGGTCGGCACCGTCCCCTCCCGCAGCCGGGCCGCCGTGGCCGCACGCCTCGCCGGGTCGAGGCTCAGCAGGCCCTCGACGAGTTCCGCGGCCGGGTGCCCGGGCTCCGGGAGGGCGGCGCGCAGGCAGGCCAGGGTGCGGTCGCGGTTGGTCGCCGGGTCGGGGTCGATCACCACCGGGTCGAGGCCGGTGAGGGCGTGGTGCAGGGTGGCGCCCAGCGCGTAGTGGTCCTCGGTGGGGTCCTCTCCGGTGGCGCCGGGCAGGCCGTACCCGGCGGTGGCGCCCGGCGGGCGGTCGCCGTCGAGGGCGCTCACGCCGAAGTCGACCAGCGCGGGCCGGCCGTCCCGGTCGAGCACGACGTTCGCGGGCTTGAGGTCGCAGACCACCACGCCGCGCGCGTGCACCGCGTCCAGCACCCGCAGCAACGCGCGCGCCAGCGTCCACCAGTCCCGCCCGCCCGCGCTGTCCGCAGAATCCGCGCCGCCCGCGTCTCCCGCCTCGGCGCCGTACGGGCCGGCGGTGAGCACCTCGCGGCGCAGGTCGGTCCGCCCGCAGGCGGTGCTGACCAGGTACTCGTCGGTGCCGTGTCGGAAGTAGTCGACCAGCGCGGGCACTCCGGGGACCCCGGCCAGCGCGTCGAGCACCCGGCGCTCGTGCCGCAGTCGGCCGCGCGCGTCGACACCCGCGCCGTCCTCGGCGACGAAGGCCCGGGCCTGCTTGACCACCACCTCGCGCCCGGTGGCGAGGTGGACCGCGCGGTAGACGTGGCCGCTCGGCGCGCGGGTGATGCCGGCGGTGATCCGGTAGCGGCCGTCGCCGACCCGGGTGGTCGCCGGGCGGGCGGGGGCGCCGGGCGCCTCGAACGGGTCGCTCGCCCAGGGCGGTCGGCGGTAGCGGGCCTCGGCCAGGCCGGGGAACAGCGCGCCGTCCGGGCCGGCCATGCCGGCCTGGGCCTCGTCATCGGTGACCCGGAACGGACCGTAGCGGTAGTGCACCGGGGCGTCCGGCCGCACCCGGCGGTCGCTGACCACCGCGGGGCCTTCCCGGCCGGCCAGCGCCTGTGCCAACTCCAGCCCCAGGGCCCGGACTTCCTCGGGCCGGGGGTAGACCGTGACGGCCTTGCCCACGGCGGCGGCGCCGTGCCGGCCGCTGTTGAGCTCCCACAGCGCCGCCGTGCTCACCGCGAACTTCACGTCGCAGACCCGGCCGAGCAGGATCGGGAGCGCCGTGTCCAGCAGCGCTTCGAAGCCGTCCGGGCGGGCGGAGAGGTGCAGCTTCCAGCCGTGGGCGAGCTCCGGCATCCGAGGGTCCCGGAGGTACCACCACTGGCCGTCGGTGCGCAGCGGACGGTGCGGGCCGGGCGCGCTGGCGGCCAACTGCTCGGCCCTGCTGCCCAGTTGCTCCCGCAGTGCGTCCTCGTGCGCGGCCTCGGCGGAGCCGGGGTCGGGCGGTGCGTTCATGGTTCCGTCCTCCCCCGGTCCGCCGTGGTCAGCCGTTCCTTCGGATCCGGGTGGATCAGGCGTTGAACTCACAGGGGAAGCGGGTCGGGACGTAGGTCACCCACGGCTCGCCCAGGCAGGCGGCGGGCGCGAGGTCGGCGTCGAACTCGTCCTCGAAGACGATGGCGTCCTCGTCGATCTCCAGCGGGCCGGCGTCGCGGATGTCGGTCAGCAGGGCACTCATGGGGGTCCTCCCAATCATTCAGGTGGTTGGGTCCTGCGTGCTGAGCGGGCTCATGCTAGCCAGGCCACCCGACCCGGGACAGGGAGCTGACGGACCCGCCGGATCGACTACGACAAAGGGAGGTTCCGTTTGTGGACGCCGGCTCCCGCCCGCGCCCACCGGGACGACACGAGCCGGTCAGCCGCGCAGGCGGCGGGCCCGGAGGTACTCGCGGGCCAGCAGCCGCAGCGCGGCGGGCTTGGCCGGGCCCGCCGAACGGCGCAGCAGGGCGCCGAGGTCGGCGCGGGCGGCGGCGCTGGTGAGCTCCTCCACGCCGACGATGCAGCGGACCATCGGGCGGTGGGCGGGCGGCACCCGGTCGATCACGGCCCGGCCCTCGGCGAGGCTGCGGTCGGCCCGGTCCAGCAGGCCGGCGAGCAGGGCCCGTACGGCGGGCAGGTCACGGGCCTGTTCCAGGTCGGCGCGGGTGACGCCGTGCTCCCGGAGGGTCTGCTCGGGGATGGTCAGGCGGCCCTCGGCGAGGTCCTCGGCGAGGTCGTTGACGAAGTCGAGCCGCTGGCTGCCGTCGATGAAGGTGCGGCAGGCGGCGCGGTAGTCGCCCTGGTCCCCGTCCGGGCCGAGCAGCGCGGCGACCACCATGAAGCCGGGCAGCGAGTACCCGTCGATGTAGGCCTGGTGGTCCTCCTCGGTGGCGAACCCGGTGAAGTCCAGGTCGGCCCCGGTCGCGGCGAGGAAGTCCAGCACCCGGTCCCGCAGCACGGGGTGGGCGGCGACGCTGTTCAGCAGCGGGCGCAGCTCGGGGTCGTCGGTGCGGCCCGCGGCGAGGCTGTCGGTGACCTGCCGCTGCCAGCGGGCGGAGGCCGCCCGGCGTTCGGCGAGCGGGCCGCTGTCGAGCAGGGTGTCGGTGCGGTGCATGACGGCGGCGGCGGCGATCACGTGCGGGACCGTCCGGGCGGGCAGCAGCAGGTCGGCGGCGAGCGCGACCTCCCGCTTGTACCGGGCGACCTGTTCCCGCTGCCGGCCGTAGTCGGCCCGCAGCCCGGCCTCCCGTACCCCGGCCGCGTCCAGCGCCCGCTCCCACCTGCCCACTCGGTCCACCCCATCGTTTGTTCGACGGGGGTCGAGCGTAGCCGGTGGGAGCGGGAGGACCTATTCGGGCTCCCGGGACCGTGCGGTCCCGGACCGCGGCCCCCGCGGCGCCGGACCGCAGGGCCCAGGGGCGCCGGTCAGCGCTGGCGGATCGCGGAGAACCCGCAGGCCGGGGTGCAGAGGGTGACGATGCCGCTGTAGCGGTGGGTGGTACGGCCCCGGGTGACGCTGTGCACGGTGTGCTTCTCGCGCAGGTTGAGCTCCCGGCAGCGCGGGCAGGCGGCACCGACCGGCTGGCCCCACGGGCGGTTCGGGTTGAGCTTGGCGATCGAGACGACCATCAGCACCGCGGCCACGCCCGCGCCGCCGAAGCCGACCACCCGCCACACGCCGTTCCCGGACTCCCGACGGTCGATCATCTCGTCGTACGAGTAGGTGCCCCCGCCGCCGCGGCTGGACCATATCCGGCACTCGCTGTGCCGGGTCATGGTCTTGCCGTCGCAGGTCGGCGGGGTGTCCGGGTCCGCCTTGCCGACCACCAGGGCCAGGAAGAAGCCGAGTGCGATCAGCAGGCCGAACAGGACCACGGCGACGGTCCGGCTGCGCCCGGTGTGCAGCCGTTTGCGCTCGTTGTACGCCGTATCGATCACTGTCTGGGCCATGTTGCCCCCGTCGACCGCCACTGGCTCTCCTCCTGGTGTCCGCTTCGCCCGCCCGGCCCGTGGTGCCGGGCCGGAGGCGCCCCTCGGGTGGGGGCGAGAAGAACCCACCACGAAGGGCGTTTGCTTGTACGGAACTTGGGAAGAACTTGACCTTTCAGTCCTCCGCCGCGACCGAGGCCAGGTAGGCCTCCGCCCTGGCCGGGTCGAAGTACCACTCCTCCAGGTCCGCCGGGTCGTTGAAGGCGTTGGCGAACCGGTGGGCCACGGCGGGCAGCGAACCGCCCGCCCCGAGGATCCGGAGGACGTGCGGGGGCGGCGGGGCGAGCAGCTCGTTGCTCCAGGTGGTGGAGGGGGCGGCGGTTCGCCAGAACCCGTCGAAGGCCGCCTGCTGGAAGGCCCGGTCGAAGGGCCTGTCGCCGTGGGCGAGGATCGCCGCCAGGTAGCCGGTGGCGCACTTGGCGGCGTTGTTGGAGCCCTGGCCCGCGATCGGGTCGTTGAGGACGACCACGTCCGCGACGCCCAGCACCGTGCCACCGCCGGGCAGTTCGCCGATCGGACGGCGCACCCCCGGGGCGAAGCGCCCGGCCAGCGTCGCACCGGCGTCGGTGAGTTCGACGCCGGCGCGGGTGCGGTCGTACTCCCAAGGCGTGAAGGCCTTCATCAACTCCAGCGTCACCCGCAGGTGTTCGGCGGGATCGCGGATCCCGTCGAAGGCGTCCGCCGGGCCGCCGGGAATCGCCTCCCAGACCATGGCGTCGCACGGGCCGGCCTCGGTCAGCGCCGGCACCAGGAAGAGCTCGCCGACACCCGGCACCAGGTTGCAGCGCACCGCCGGGTAGTCGTGCTCGGGGCGCGGACCGAGCCCGTGCACATAGCTGGCCGCCAGCGCCCGCTGCGGCCGCTCGTACGGGGAGCGCTCGTGGTCGCGCTCGAACAGCGAGGCCAGCGCGCCCTTTCCGGAGGCGACCAGCACCAGGTCGTACGAGCCGACCAGGTTCTGCAGGTCTGCCGCGGTCACCTGGCGCAGCTCCACCCGGCCGCCGCGCTCCGCGAACAGCTCCAGCCAGGTGGACATCTTCAGCCGCTGGTCGACGGACTGCGCGTAGGCGTCCAGCCGCCCGACCCAGTCGACCGCCCGCTCCGCCTCCGGCCCGGCGACCGACACCCCGAGGCCCTCGATCCGGGGCGCCCGGTCGGCCCACAGGTCCAGGCCGAGGGCCCGCTCGGTGCGCAGCGCGGAGTCGAACATGCACTGGCTGGACATCACCCGACCGCCGCGCACCTCCTCCGGGCCGCGGTCGGTCAGCACGGTCACGTCGTAGCCGTGCGCCTGTAGCCCCAGGGCCAGTTGGAGTCCGGCCTGCCCTGCGCCGACGATCAGAACTCTGCGCATCGCCCCTGCTCTCCTGGTGGTACGTCCCGGACGGCGGCCCGGACGGACCGGCCGTCTCCGGCCTGCTTACCAGTCATCGGGGCCGCCCGTCCACGGGCCGTACCGGCCTTCGCTCCCGACCCGTACGGACGCTCGCCCACGACCCGTACCGGCGCCCGGTCCCGCCCCGCCTCACCCCGTGACCAGCCGCCGGCCGCTGACCTCCTCCGGGCGGATCCGCACCCAGCGCGGCCGCGCCCCGCCCGCCCAGGGGGCCGCGCCGGGCAGCCCGGCCAGCCGGTCGAGCTCGGCGGGGTCGTCCACGTAGTGCGCCGGGCCGAGGGCGAGCACGCTCCAGCCGCGCCCGAGGTACTCGTCGATGTGGTCGACCTGGAAGGAGACCGCGGCCCCCTCGACCGGGGCGGCGGCGTCGTGCTCGCCGGTGCGGTAGGCGAAGGAGCCCTGGTCCACCACGTAGTTGACCGGCAGCACCACCGGCCCCGGCTCGACCGGCAGGGCGATCCGGCCGATGCCGTGGCCGCCGACCAGCTGCCAGCACTCCGGCTCGGTGAGGTCGAGCAGCCGGGGGCGCGGGCCGGGGCCGCCCTGGCCGGGCGCGGCGTCGGCACGGCCGGACCGCAGCTCGCCCGGGGTGGTGTCGAGGGCGGCGGCGATCCGGACGAAGCCCGCCGGGTCGAAGCCGGGCCCCGCCTCCAGCAGGCACCGCAGGTAGCGGGGGGCCATCGCGGCCCGGTTGGCCAGGGCCTCCTCGCTGAGGCCCAGCTGCTCGCGCCGTTCGGCGATCCGATGGGCGACGGCGGCGGGGTCGGGGGTGTCGTTCACGGTGGTGACTCCTCGGCTGGCCGGGGGCCGTCTGGCCGCGTCCGGGCGTTGACCAGGGCGGATCCATCCAAGCGCCCGGCCCCCGGCAAGTCGAGCAACGGCCCGGCCCCGTGCGTGTCGGTCCGCGCCCCCGGACCGCCGGCTCCTCAGGACTGCTGTCCGGGACCGGCTAGCCCTTGGTCCTCCGGTCGCGCCAGGCCGGGGCGAGCGCGGCGAGCATCACCGCCGCGGTGAGCACGAACGCCCACGGGTAGCCCGTCGCGCCCGCGACCGCGCCGAAGGCGACGGCGCCGACGCCCATGCCGCCGTCGAAGGCGACGTTCCACAGCGCCGTCACGGTGCCGTACCCGGCGGGTGGCACCCGGGCGTACATCAGCGTCAGCGTCGCGTTCTGCGCGACGCCGAAGCCCGCGCCGAACACCGTGGCCCCGGCCACCACGGCGACCGGGCTGCCCGTCGAGGCCAGCAGCAGCACCCCGCCGGCGCAGACCAGCAGGGCGGGCAGCACCAGCCCGGACGCGCCCCGGCGGTCCCCGTACCGCCCGGCCAGCCAGCGGGTCGCCGTCGCGGCCGCGGGCTGGACCAGCAGCGCCGCCGCGACGGCGGCGGCGGACGGCACGGCCAGCGGCAGGAAGGTGACCAGGATCCCGGCCGCCAGCGCCGTCGCGCCGAACACCACGGCCGGGCGCAGCAGCGCGCCGCTGCGCAGCCCCTCCCGCAGGCCCACCGTCGGCCCGTCGGCCCGGGTGCGGTCCGGCAGCGCCGGGACGGAGACGACGGCGGCCAGCGGCGCCGCCGCGCCGATCGCGAACACCCAGCCCCAGCCGACGTGCTGGGCCAGCCAGACACCGAGCGGCTGACCGGCCAGGGCGGTCAGCCCGGAGACCAGCCCGACCAGGGCGAGCCCCTCGCCGCGCCGTTCGGCCGGGATCAGCGCGGCGGTCAGCGCCCCGCCCGCGACCAGCGCGACGGCGAAGCCGAGCCCGCGCAGCAGACAGACCGCGACCACCGCCGCCATGCCGCCGGTCCAGGCGAGCACCAGGGTGGGCGCGCCCAGCAGCACCAGCCCGGCCGCCAGCGCCCAGCGGTGGCCGAACCTCGCGGTCAGCGACGGGGTGGCCAGCTCGCCGACCACGGTGGCGAACATCAGCGCGCCGGTGGCCAGACCCGCCGCGTGCTCGCCGCCGCCGGACTCCTGGGCGTACAACGGGACGGCGGAGAGCAGCAGGTTGAACCCGGTGGTGCAGCCGAAGAGGGAGACGAGGCGCACCAGCAGCGCCCACGTCACCAGCGGCGGCCGGGCGCGGCCGGAGCCCGCCGCGGAGGCGGTGGTGGTGGTCACCCGGCGACGCTACCGGCCCGCACCAGCCACCGGTAGGCCCCGCCGAAGCCGCCGGGACACCGCCGGGACGCCGTCGGAGCCCCGGTCGGACCCGCGCCGAGGCCATAGGCCAGCCCTATGACCTCATAGATCATCACCACCTACTTCCCAGGTCATCCGTAGGGTTTGCTACAAAGGTTCAGACCACGTTTGCATCGCGCCCGACCGGAGGACCACTCGTCATGCCCCGCCCGATCCGAGTCGCGATCGTCGGAGCCGGCCCCGCCGGCATCTACGCCGCGGATGCCCTGCTGAAGTCCGACGCCGCCCAGGACCCCGGTGTCTCCATCGACCTGTTCGAGCGGATGCCCGCCCCGTTCGGTCTGATCCGCTACGGGGTCGCCCCCGACCACCCGCGCATCAAGGGCATCGTCACCGCCCTGCACCAGGTGCTCGACAAGCCCCAGGTCCGGCTGTTCGGCAACGTCGACTACCCGAACGACCTCGCCCTGGACGACCTGCACCGCTTCTACGACGCCGTGGTCTTCTCCACCGGCGCGATGGCCGACCGCACCCTGGACATACCCGGCATCCACCTCGACGGCTCCTACGGCGCGGCCGACTTCGTCTCCTGGTACGACGGCCACCCGGACGTGCCCCGGACCTGGCCGCTGGAGGCCGAGAAGGTCGCCCTGCTCGGCGTCGGCAACGTCGCCCTGGACGTCGCCCGGGTCCTCGCCAAGACCGCCGACGAGCTGCTGCCCACCGAGATCCCGCCGAACGTCTACGAGGGCCTGCGGCGCAACCGGGCCGTCGAGGTGCACGTCTTCGGCCGCCGCGGCCCCGCCCAGGCCAAGTTCAGCCCGATGGAACTGCGCGAGCTGGACCACTCCCCCACCATCGAGGTGATCGTCGCCCCCGAGGACATCGAGTACGACGACGGCTCGATCGCCGAGCGCCGCGCGGTCAAGCACGTCGACCTGGTCGCCTCGACGCTGGAGAACTGGGCGATCCGCGACGTCGGCGACCGCCCGCACCGGGTGTACCTGCACTTCTTCGAGTCCCCGGTCGAGGTGCTCGGCGAGGACGGCAAGGTGGTCGGCCTGCGCACCGAGCGCACCGAGCTGGACGGCACCGGCAACGTGCGCGGCACCGGCGCCTTCACCGACTGGGACGTCCAGTCGGTCTACCGCGCGGTCGGCTACTACTCCGACGAGCTGCCCAAGCTGCCCTTCGACCCGGCCTCGGGCACCGTCCCGCACCAGGCCGGACGGGTCCTGGACGGCGACGGCTCGCACCGCACCGCCACGTACGTCACCGGCTGGATCAAGCGCGGCCCGGTCGGCCTGATCGGCCACACCAAGGGCGACGCCAACGAGACCGTCGCCTGCCTGCTGGACGACCACGCGGCCGACCGCCTGCCCGGCGCCGTCGAGCCGGAGCCGGCGGCCGTCGAGGAGCACCTGCGCGCGCAGGGCGTCCGCTTCACCACCTGGGACGGCTGGAAGCTGCTGGACGCCCACGAGCGCGCGCTCGGCGAGGCCGAGCAGCGCGAGCGGGTCAAGGTCGTCGAGCGCGAGTCCATGCTCCGCCACAGCGGGGCCTGAGCCGCGCTGGGCCCGGGCACCTGAGCCCGGGCCCGGCACGGACCGCCACCGCCACCGCCACCGCCACCGCCACCGCCACCGCCACCGCCACCGCCACCGCCGAATCCCACGGGAATTCCGTCCGGAACACAGGAACACACCCGTGGGATTCCGGCGGCGGCGCGCGGATTTCCCGGCGTACCCGGGAGCGCCCCCGTCAGGGGCGGACGATCGGCAGCAGCAGCTCGTCCACGATCTCCGCCGGATCGAGCTGCGTCGCCTCCCCGCCGCACATCTTGATCCGGTACAGCATCAGCGCCGGCACCAGGTCGGTGACCAGCGGGGTGACCGCCCCGGGGCGGACCTCGCCGCGCGTGGTGCCGCGGTCCAGCACCTCGGCGAGCAGCGCCGTCGTCGGCTCGACCACCCGCTCCAGCACGATCTCCACGAAGGCGTGCGCCCGCTGGTGGTCGAGTTCGCTCATGATGGCCCGCACCGCGGCGCCCAGCTCGCTGACCATCGCCGCCCGCAGCCGGGTCACCACCTCCAGCAGGTCCCCGCGCAGGCTGCCGGTGTCGGGAGCCGGGCCGGAGGGCGGCAGGCTGGCCCGCAGCGCGTCCATGACCAGCTCCTCCTTGGAGGACCAGCGGCGGTAGAGCGCGGCCTTGCCGGTCTGGGCGGCGGCGGCCACCCCCTCCATGGTGAGCCGGGCGTAGCCGTCGGTGGTGAGCTGTTGGAGGACCGCCTCGTAGATGGCGCTCTCCAGCGCCTCGCCGCGCCGCCGCAGCGGGGCGCCCGTCACCGGTCCGTGTCCGGTATCCGTCTCAGCGGTCATGGTTGCGCACCTTCTTCAATCGCCTTTCCTCGATCCCCGTCGCTCCCCGCATTCGCCCGCGGATCTCCGGGAAATCCCTGGTCGGCCGCGCGCACGGTGAAGCATTTCGTATATCACGGACATCGCGGGGGCCACTGTCGATGTTAGTGAACGAACCCGTTCCCGCCGACGCCGCATAACAGAATTTCGATCATGCGTTCGATCCGATGGAGTTCCCGCACGTCGGGACCGGGACAGGACCGTGGCCTCATGCGGCTGGGGCGGGACGGGCGGTGGCATGGGGGTGCGGGTTGAAGCGGACCGCCTGCGGAACCCCGTGGAGGACCCCATGACCGACAGAACGGCCAACACCGCGCTGATGGCCGCCGGCGTCGCCGCGGTCTTCGCCGCGGTGAGCATCGCCGCCGCCCTCCGGGCGTGCAAGTGCCCGGTCCGGGGCGGCGAGAGCGCCTCGGAGACGGGACGGAGCCACCGTCCCGGCCCCGGCAGCAGCTCATCCCCCGGCAGCCACCCCCACGGCTGCACTCCCCCCAACTGCCACTGACCCCCTCGTCCTCCCCTTCCTCGGAAGCACCGATCCCGCCCCCGGCCGTCACCCGTCGCGCCGGGGGCCTCTTCGTTGGCCCCGGGCCGGGAAGGACCAGCCCCTCAGCCGCTCGCGGGCCTGCGCGGGAGCACCGCGTGCACCCGGGTGCCGCGCCGCAGGGCGTCCACGGTGCAGCTGCCGCCGATCTCCGCGGCCCGCTCCGACATCGACTGCAGCCCCACCCCCGGGTGCACCGGGAGCCCGTGGTCCGGGCCCCGCCCGTCGTCCTCGACCTCGAGCTCCAGGTGCCCGGCGTCCACCCGCACGGACACCGTGGCGCTGCTCGCCCGGGCGTGGCGCACCACGTTGTTGAGCGCCTCCGCGGTGATCCGGTAGACCGCGACCTCGACGGCTGCGGGCAGCGCCGGCAGCGGGTCGGGCTCCAGCCGGGTGGCGACGGCGAGGTCCGGGCCGCTGAAGGTCCCGGCGAGCCGGCCGAGCGCAGTGGACAGGCCGTAGTCGCCCAGCGCCGTGGGCCCGAGCCGGTCGGTGATCCGCCGGACCTCCCGGACCGCCGTGGCGAGGTCGTCCGCGACCCGGTCCAGCACGCCGGAGAAGAGCGCCGGGTCGTCCACCGCGGCGGCGGCCTGGAGGCGCAGCCGCAGCCCGGCCAGCAGCGGGCCGAGGCCGTCGTGGATGTCCCGGCGCAGCTGGCGCCGCTCCTCCTCGCGGGCGGCGACGATCCGCTCGCGGCTGGCCCGCAGGTCCGCCATCAGCTGGAGCGAGGCGACGGCGGGCGCGGCCTGGTCGGCGAGCGAGCGCAGGATGTCGCGGTCGCTGTCGTCGAGCGCCCGCTGCCCCGGGCGCGGGGCGACGGCGAGCCGTCCGATCCGCTCCCCGCGGTGCACCAGCGAGAAGCCCTCGCCGCCGCCGGTGAGCTCCCCGACGGCCGCCAGCGACCGTTCGCCGCTCCGCGTGGAGACGGTCAACTCCACGCCGGGGAGCAGCAGTTCCTCACTGACGGTGCGGCACAGCACGGCCGGCACCTCCTGCGGGTCGACGGTCTGGCTGACCCTCCCGGCGAGGCTGCGCAACACCTGGTACGGCTGGGCGCGCGAGCCGTAGTACCAGCGGTCGACGACGCCGGAGGCCCAGCGCACGCCCCGGGGCAGGCCGGTCGCGAGCAGGAAGACCGCGGCGACCACCACCAGCGCCCCGAGGCCCGTCCCGGGCATCAGCATGGTGGAGAGCAGGCAGGCCACCACCACGAAGGCCACGGCCAGCCCGGCGGCCACCAGCAGGCCGGTCAGCACCCGCCGGGCGGCCCGGTCGAGCCGCCAGGACCCGTCCCGGACCACCACGGCGGCCAGGGTGAGCGTCCACAGCGCCGAGGTGACCGCGAACGCGGTGTACGCGGCCGTGCCCTGGTCGAAGTAGTAGCCGAGTTCGGCCCCGCCCCACAGCAGGTACACCCCGAGGCCGATCAGGACGGTCTGCCGGCGCCGCCGGGACGCCCCGCGGATCCGCGCGAGCGGGACGAGCACCACCAGGACGGTCAGCGCGACGTACACGACGAGCTGGGTGTCGAGCATCCGGTCGTTGAAGCCCTGCAGCAGGTGCGCGAGGCCGCTGCCCGCGAACGGGTTGGGCCGGCCGAACACGGTCGGCTCGGAGACGTAGTAGCTCGCCGGGGGCAGCCGCCACAGGGCCACGGCGCCGATCGCGAACCACCACCGCCTGCTCGGCAGCGTCCCGAACGGCAGCCACAGCGGCAGCGCGTGCCACAGGGCTCCGCTGACGGTGTCGCACAGCGAGGACAGCACCACCACCGCCCCGACCATGCGCGGGTCGCCCCCCTCGACCCAGATCGGGGCCTCGGCCGCGACCGGGAGGATCGTCGCCGCCCCGTACACGAGCAGCACCCAGCCGAGCTGGTTCCCCGGCCGGTGGGCGTGCAGCAGTACTCCACCGGCGACGGCGGCGAGGCCGTACCCGAGCACCGCCAGGTCGTGGGTGGGCACCGAGACCCCGGGCGCGCCGAGGTGGCTCAGCACGTACCCGACCCACAGCCCGCCGGCCACCACGCAGACGAGCGCGCACAGCCCGGCCGCGGCCAGTTGTCGCTCCGCAGGACCGGACCGAGGCCGCCGCCAGGCTCTTCGCACGCTCTCCGCAGCCATGAGTCCGCCCCTTCGTCGTCGGGCTCCCGCATATCCCTGAAGTCTGCTCCACCCGTTGTCCCGGGTGCATGAGGCAGCGGCCCCCCGCCGGCCCCCGTGACAGCCGGAGGGCCTCGGCGGCGTCCGCCTGACGGACCGTGCGCGGGCCTGCGGCCCCGCCGACCCGCGCCGCCACCGCCCGGCGGTCCTCGCCGTGCGTCACCACCGGCACCGCCGCGGCTCGGCCCCGGGAGGCGGCGGGCGCGGCGTCCGCCGATACTGGGGCCGCGACCTCCCAGGCCACCCGACACCCCCGGAGGAACCATGGACTACGGTCTCGGCGTACGGCTCGACCGGCCGTTCGCGCAGGCGGTGGAGGCGGTCACCGCCGCGCTCAAGGAGCAGGGCTTCGGCGTCCTGACCACCATCGACGTCCGGGCGACGCTGCGCGAGAAGATCGGCGCGGAGGTCGAGGACTACCTGATCCTCGGCGCCTGCAACCCCGCCCTCGCCCACCGCGCGCTCCAGGCCGACCGCCGGATCGGGCTGCTGCTGCCCTGCAACGTGGTGGTCCGGACGGACGGCGACGCCACGGTGGTGGAGGCCGTCGACCCGCAGACGATGGTCGCCCTGGCCGGGTCCGGGGGCGGGCTGGGCGAGGTCGCGGACGAGGCGGCGCGGCGGCTGAACGCCGCCCTGGACACGCTGCGCGGATGAGGAGCAGACCATGACCGCACCCGTCGTCGCCGGATTCGACGGCTCGCCCGAGAGCCTCGCCGCCACCGAGTGGGCCGCCCGGGAGGCGCGGCGCCGCGGCTGCCCGCTGGACCTCCTGGAGGCCTGGCCCTGGCCGCACCGGGACGTGGTCGGCAGCGAGGAGACGTACCGCGACGCCCTGGACCGGCTGGAGCTGCGGGCGCGGGAGCTGCGCCCGCTGGCCGGCGACGGGCCGGTCACCTCGGCGATCGTCCCGACCGACCCGGCCGAGGCGCTGGAGGCCGTCGGCAAGTCGGCCGCCCTGCTCGTCCTGGGCTCGCGCGGGCTGGGCGCGGTGCGCGGCTTCCTGGTCGGCTCGGTGAGCCAGGAGGTGCTGCGCCGGGCGGGCTGCCCGGTGGTGCTGGTCCGGGCCGAGGCGGAGGAGTCGGAGGGCCCGGTGCTGGTGGGCCTGGACCTCGCCCATCCGATGGACGACGTGCTGGCCTTCGCCTTCGACGCGGCCGCCCGGCGCCGGGCGCCGCTGCGGGTGGTGCACGTCTGGTCGCCGCCGGTCTCCAGCCAGTACACGGCACTCGAGGCCGTCGGCGGGCTGGGCGAACTCGCCTCCGTCGACCGGGCCCGGTTCGCCGAGCAGGTGACCCCCTGGCGGGAGCACCATCCCGAGGTGTCGGTGACCGCCGACCTGATCCAGGGCAGCGCCTCCGTCGCCCTGGTGGACGCGGCGGCCGGGGCCCGGCTGCTCGTCGTCGGCCGCCGCGTCCGCCGCACCCTCCTCGGCGCCCACCTCGGCCCGGTCGCCCACGCCGCGATCCACCACGTCCGGTGCCCGGTCGCCCTCGTCCCGCACGGCTGACCGGGGCGGTGCCCGCCTGCGGCGGGGCCGGGAACGGCGCGGGGGGGGGGCCCCCGCGGGGGGGGGGGGGGGCCCGGGGGGGGGGGGGGGGGGGGGGGGGGGGGGGCGCCCCCCCGGGGGGGGGGGGCCCCCCCCCCGCGGTGGGGTCGTCCGGGGTCAGCCGGTGGTGAAGTAGCCGTAGAGGTCGGTGACCAGGTCGGCGCCGGCCGAGTTGTTCCGCAGCCGGATCCCGCCGTTCGTTCCGAGCGGGACCTGGGCGTGGTTGGCCACGGTCTGTCCGGCGCGGAAGTTGAGGTTGCTGGTGCCGGGCGCCGGGGCGAGGTCCGGGTAGGCGATGACGTGCCCGTCGGAGAGCGTCCCGGTCGCGGTCAGGTTGACCACCGCGGCCACGGCGTTCGCCGGCACCGGGCCGTTCCCGCCGATTCGGACGGCAGTCTCGCCGCCGGGGCCGAGGGCCGTCAGCGGTGCGGTCCTGGTGTCCTGGAGCCGGACCGGGATGACGGGGCTGTACCGGCCCGTGGCGCCGCCGCCGTAGTAGCCGACGACATCGGCGATCACGTGGGTGGAGCCGTCGTTGTTGTAGACGTCCACCGTGCCGTCCGCGCCCAGCGGCACGATCACCTGGTTCGCCACCGTCTGCCCGGGCCGGAAGTTCAGGCTGGACGTGGACGGGCGGCCGCTCTGGCCGCCGGGTCGGGCCGCCAGGTAGCCGTCCGCGGTGGGCTCGGTGGCGGTCAGGTTGAGGGCGACGGCCGTGGCCCCGGACGGGACGCCCGCGGTGCCGGCGACCTTCAGCGGCAGCGTGGCACCGGGCCCCGGCTTGGTGCCGGACTGCCGGGTGTCGGCGAGCCGGGTGGGCGGCAGCGGGGCGTAGCCGTCCTGGGCCTGCGGCAGGTAGTAGCCCATGAGGTCGACCACGACGTCGACGGTGCCGGCGTGGTTGGTGAGGCCGAAGTTGTGGGCACCCGTCGCGGTGACCGGCACGGTGACCAGGTTGGCGACGGTCTCGCCCGGGGCGACGTTCAGGCTGGAGGTCCCGTTCGGGGAGCCGCCGATGGTGGACGTGTCCAGGTGGGTGGCCGCGGTGGCCCCGGTGGCGGTGATGTTCACGACCGCCGCGGTGGCGCCCTGCGGGAGGCCGGCCGCGATCAGCCGGCTCTCGCCCGGCTCGAACCCTCCGCGGTGGACCGGGCCGGGGTCGTTCGCGGGGTCCCGGGTGTCGTAGATCCGCTTCGGGGCCACCGGGACGAAGCCCGCCGGGGCGAAGCCCGGGCTGACCGTGGTCGTGGCCCGGTCGCTCTGCCCGGCGGTGTCGGTCACGGTGACCGAGACGGTGTAGGTCCCGGGCGCCGCGTACATGTGGCTCGCGTAGTCGGCGCCCGAGGTGTCGGCCGGCGTGCCGTCGCCGAAGTCGTACACGTAGGAGCGGATCGGCCAGGGGCTGGTGCTCCTGGAGGCGTTGAAGGAGAACCCGAAGCCCCCGGACGGGTTCGTGACGTCCAGCACGGCCTTCGCCGGGCCGGGGTCGCGCACCCTCACCTTGGCCCCGTAGGCCCCGTACTCGTCTCCGAGACTGGTGAGCCGCTGGCCGAACCCGTCGGTGACGGTGGTGGTGATCTGGTAGTCGCCCCTGGTGGTGTAGGTGTGCGGGACGGTCTTCTCCGTGCTGGTCACGGGGGCGCTGCCGTCGCCGAAGTCGAAGGTGTACGTCTGGAAGGAGGTCCACTCGTTGTGCGCGGAGGCCGTGGCGTTGACCGTCAGCGGGTAGGCGCCGCGGTCCAGGTCCGTCGCGACGGACACGTCGATCAGCCCGTAGTTCTCGTACGCCCCTCGGTCCCGGTAGGTTCCACCGGCGGCGTTCGGCACCTTCGGGTCGTCGATGACCGCCCGGCCGACCAAGTCGGTGTCGGGCAGCCCGGGCGCCGACGGGTCACCGGAGTCGATCAGCGCGGACCACTCGTACGGGATGCTCGGCACTCCCCCGGTGACGGTGTTCCCGGTTGCGGCGAGGTCGTGGGCGGCCTGGCCGGTGGCCGCCTGCAGTGCGGGCAGCCGGTAGGCCGTTCCGGCCCACCGGTAGCCTCCGTCGTCCTCGTCGGTGACCAGGTTGTAGTCGACCTTGGTGCCCGCCACCGAGCCAGGCCCGACGTCGAGTTGGGCGGCGCCGGGGCGCTTCTCGGTCGCGTTGCGCACCAGCACGTTGTTCTCCACCACGGCTCCGGCGGAGGCCCCGGCCAGGACGATCCCCGAGTCCCTGTTGAAGCTGACCGTGTTCCCGGTGACCACCGAACCCGGGGCGTCGGTCACGGTGATACCGGTCGAGGAGCCCCCGATGTCATTGGTGGTCACAACCGCCCGCCGGACCCCGGCGCCGACGGCGATGCCGTGGCCGATGTTGAACTGGCTACGGCTGACGGTGACGTCGCTGCTCGCCCCGGACACGGAGAGGCCGCCGGTCCAGGTCGAGTACGACCCCTGGACGTAGAGCCGGTCGAGGGTGACGGCCGAGGAGTCGGTGACCGTGACGGCGTCGTCCTGCGAGAACGCGAACAGCTCGCGCACCTCCACGTCGTGGACCCCGGCCAGGGTGAAGGCGTGGACGCCCTGCTTCTCCTGCGGCGCCATCACCGAGACCAGCGGGGCGGTGCTCGGCCAGCCGGTGGCCCACGAACCCACGAACCTGATCGGGTGGCCCGGCGTCCCGGAACGGCGGACGTCGACCTGCTCGGCGTACTCGCCCGGCGCGATCCGCACCGTCTGCCCGGGCTGGACGACCCCGGCGGCGGCACCGATGGTGCAGTACGGCACGGCGCGGCTGCCCGGGCCGGAATCGGAGCAGGACGCCGACTTGGCCACGTACAGCTCGGTGACGGGCTCGGCGGCGAGGGCCGCGGGCGGGGGCATGCCGAGAACGGCCGCGAGGGCCGCCGCGGTCGCCGCGACGGCGGGACGAAGGCGCAAGGGTCTGTACCTCTTCGGTGGGCGCGGCGCCGGGCCGCGAATCGGATCGTTGTGGCGGCCACGTGACGGTTCGGTGCGTGGGCCGCCGATATTTGACCACCTGTTCGATTCTGGTGTCGAGGCCTTTCCTCCTGGCCCCAGAGGGCCCCTGGCCACCGGGTGCCACAGCGGCCACACTGCTGCGGAGAAGATCCGTACCGGACGACGGAGGCAGTCACCGTGCAGCGCATCGGCATCATCGGAGTGGGCGAGATCGGCCGGGCCATCGTGATGGGCCTGCGCCACGGGGAGGAGCCCGGACCGGAGGTCCTGCTCTCGCCGCGGGGCGCCCGCACCGCCGCCGAGCTGGCGGAGCGCTACGACGGCGTGCGGGTGTGCGCCGACAACCAGGAGGTGGTGGACGGCTCCGACCTGGTGATCGTCGCCCTGCGCCGCCAGGACTGGCGGGCGGCCCTGACCGGGCTGGTCGTCCCCGACGACCGGGTCGTGGTCAACGTGATCCCGGGCGTCGCCTCCGAGGAGTTGCGCCGGGTGCTGGCCACCGGCGCCGCGCTGACCCACGCGATCCCGCTGCCCACCGTCCGGGAGCGCCGCTGCCTCACCGTCGTCCAGCCCTCCCACCCGGACGCGGACGCCCTGTTCGAGCTGTTGGGCGGGGCGCTGCCGGTCGCGGACGAGGCGGCCCTCAACGTCCTGTCCGCGGTCACCTCGACCCAGACCACCCACTACGCGTTCCTCGCCACGCTCGTCTCCTGGGCCACCGACCAGGGCATCCCCGCGACGGACGCCGACCGCTTCGTCCGCGGCCTCTACCAGGACGTCGGCCGCTCCCTGGCCGACGGGACGCGGTCGCTGGAGCGGCTCGCGGCCGAGCACGAGACCCCGGGCGGGAGCAACGAGCGGGTGCGCACCACCTGGTTCGACCAGGCGAACTCCGGGGCCCTGCGCGGCACCCTGGACGGCCTGGTCGGCGACCTCCACGGCGGCCACCGGTAGGACGGGAATTCCGGAGCCGCGGGCTCCGGGGAGGGCGACGGTTCCGGACCCGACCGGACCGCGCCGTATCACGTCCGGCTGACGACCGTTAGCATGACGGGTATGACGCCGGTCGTTGGCGTCGGTTCGCACAGAATCCACAGCGGTGTTGAGGAGTTGACGATGAGTCGCGCTTTCCCTCTGTCCCGGACGACCGGTCCCGTTTCCGAGGAGGAGCGACGCACAATCCTCGCCGCGCCGGGCTTCGGCAAGTTCTTCACCGACCACATGGCCTCGGCCACCTGGACGCCCGCCGAGGGCTGGCACGACCACAAGGTCACCGCGCTGGCGCCGTACTCGCTGCACCCGAGCGCCGCCGTGCTGCACTACGCCCAGGAGATCTTCGAGGGGCTGAAGGCCTACCGGCACGCCGACGGCAGCGTCTGGCTGTTCCGCCCGGAGTTCAACGCCCGCCGCTTCGCCCGCTCCGCCGAGCGGCTCGCCCTGCCGGTGCTGCCGGAGGAGGACTTCCTCACCAGCGTCGAGGAGCTGGTCCGCGCCGACGAGGCGTGGGTGCCCAGCTCCCCGGACGAGAAGAGCCTCTACCTGCGGCCGTTCATGTTCGCCTCGGAGGCCTTCCTCGGGGTCCGGCCCGCCGAGCAGATCGCCTACTCGGTCATCGCCAGCCCGGCCGGTCCGTACTTCGCGGGCGGGGTCACCGGCATCACGCTCTGGGTGAGCAGCAACTACACCCGCGCCGGGCGGGGCGGCACCGGCGCCGCCAAGTGCGGCGGCAACTACGCCTCCAGCCTGGCCGCGCAGATCGAGTCCCGGAAGAACGGCTGCGACCAGGTGCTGTTCCTGGACGACACCGGCGGCGAGGGGGACCTGGAGGAGTCCGGCACGATGAACCTGTGCCTGGTCACCTCGGCCGGCGAGCTGGTCACCCCCGCCCTCGGCAACATCCTCGACGGGGTGACCAGGGACTCGATCCTGTCCCTGGCGGGCGAGTTCGGGCTGACGCCGGTGGAGCGCCCGATCACCCTCTCCGAGCTGCGCTCCGGTGCCGCCGACGGCACGGTCACCGAGGTGTTCGCCGCCGGGACGGCCGCGGTGGTCACCCCGATCGTCGGCTTCAAGGGCGAGTCCAAGGGCGAGGGCTACGCGTTCACCATCGGCACCGGCACGCCCGGCAAGCAGACCCTCGCGATCCGCGAGCACATGCTGGACATCCAGTACGGGCGTGCCGAGGACGTCCACGGCTGGATGCGCCGGGTGGTCTGACCTCCCGGTGGGCGGCCCCGACCGGGCCGCCCACCCCGCCGGGACCGCTCGGCTCCGGCGGGACGGTACGGCTGCGGCGGGCCCGCTCAGCTCCCGGGCCGGCCCGGCTCGGCGGCGGGCACCACGACCTCGCGCTTGAGGATCTTCCCGGTCGGCCCCTTGGGCAGCGCATCGACCGTCCAGACCAGCCGCGGGTACTTGTACGGGGCCACCCGCTCCCGGACGAAGCCGCGGATCTCCTCCGGGGTCGCCGCGGCGCCCTCGCGCAGCACCACGGCGGCGGCCACCTCCTGGCCGTGGGTGGGGTGGGGGACGCCGATCACCGTGGCCTCGGCCACCGCCGGGTGCTCGTACAGCACGTCCTCCACCTCCCTCGGGTAGACGTTGAAGCCGCCGCGGATGATGACGTCCTTGCGGCGGTCGACGATCCGGAAGTCGCCCCGCTCGTCGCGGGTGCCGAGGTCCCCGGTGTGCAGCCAGCCGTCCCGGACGGTCCGCGCGGTGGTGTCCGGGCGGCCCCAGTAGCCCTTCATCACGTTGTGGCCCCGGATCACCACCTCCCCGACCGTGCCGTCCGGCACCTCCCGGCCGGACTCGTCGACGATCCGCATCCGCACCCCCTCGACCGGGATGCCGATGGTGCCCGCGGTCCGCTCCCGGTCGCTGCGGTTGGCGCAGGCCAGCGGCGAGGACTCGGACAGCCCGTAGCCCTCCAGCACCACGCAGTCGAAGTCGGTCTCGAAGCCGCGCAGCACCTCCGGCGGCATCGGCGCGCCGCCGCCCAGGCAGACCCGCAGCGAGGAGACGTCGTGCCCGGCGCGTCGGGGGTGGGTCAGCATCAGGGTGTACATGGTCGGGACGCCGAGGAAGACGCTCACCCGGTCGCGCTGGATCACCGCGAGGGCGGCCAGCGGGTCGAAGCGCCGCACCAGGGTCAGGCAGGCCCCGACGGCCACCGCGCAGTTGAGGCCGATCACCTGGCCGAAGGAGTGGAACAGCGGCAGCCCGCCGAAGATCACGTCCCGCTCGACCAGGCCCAGCACCTGGACCCCGGCCCGCGCGTTGCACACGATGTTGCGGTGGGTCAGCTCGGCGCCCTTGGGCGCCCCGGTGGTGCCGGAGGTGTAGAGGATGACCGCGGTGTCCTCTCCCCCGCGGCCCCCGGCGGCGGTCGGCGGGTCGGCCGGCTGCTCCGCGAGCACCGCCGCGAGGGCGGCCGGCTCGACGGCGACCAGCCGGGTGCCGGTGCGCCGCGCGCCCTCGGCCGCCTCCTCGTCGCCCGTGTGCCAGGCGAGCAGCACGGCGGGCCGGGCGTCGCCGAGGCAGTGCTCGATCTCCCGGGCCTTCAGCAGCGGGTTCATCGGGACGACCACCGCACCCGCGCGCAGGATGCCGTAGTACAGCACCGCGAACTCCGGCACGTTGGGCAGCAGGACGGCCACCCGGTCGCCGGGCGCGACGCCGAGCGCGGCCAGCCAGTGCGCGGCCCGGGCGCTGTGCGCCTCCAGGTCGGCGAAGCTCAGCACCTCCTCGTCGAGCCGCAGGACGGGGTGGGCCGGGCAGCGCGCGGCGGTCGCGGTGAGCAGGTCGGGGATGCCGTGCGGAAGGCCGGGGGCGCCGGGCGGCAGGTCGGCGCTGCGGTCGGACGGGGCGGGGACGACGGACATGCGGGCACTCCTCGGTCTGGTCCCTATACGGTCGGGCGGACGCCGCCGTGCGGAGCCGTGTCCGCCCCGGCTTCGGCGGGCGTGGCACCGCCCGCGGCCTCGGCGGCGGCGAGCATCCACGGGGCGATCCGCTCCACCAGCCCGCGGTTGTGCCGGATCCAGCGGAAGTGGTCCAGCGCCCGGCCGTCCGCCTGCTCGGCGGTGTAGCTCCAGCGCTCCACCCGGGCCGAGGGCAGCTTGGCGCACAGGTGGTCGACGGCCCGCGGCGGGGCGAGCTCGTCGCCCTGCACGTCCACCGCCAGCACCGGCAGGTCGACCCGGGCCAGCGCCCGTTCGTAGTCGGTGACCGCGCCGCGCACCCGGTAGCGGCCGGTGCGCATCTGCCGCGCCCAGTCCCGCATCAGCCGGGGCGACTCCCGGCCGCCGAAGCCGAACCGCTCGCCCGGCCAGTGGCCGACCACGGCCGAGGCGACGATCGAGAACTGGCTCAGCGCCAGCCGCCGCAGGCCCGCCCGTACGCCGAAGGTCCGGTACCAGGCCGATCCGCTGGCCACCAGCACCGCGCCGGCCAGCCGGGGCCGGAACACCCCGCAGTGCACCAGGCCCAGTTGCCCGCCCAGGCTGTGCCCGAGCAGCAGGCGCGGCGCGCCCGGGAAGGCCCCGGCCACCGCGTCGAGCACCGCCCCGAAGTCCTGTTCCACCAGCTCGCGGAAGCCGAAGGCGACCCCGTGCCGGGGCACCGGCCGGCTCTCCCCGTGGCCGCGCAGGTCGCAGGTGGCCACGCTGAGGCCGGCCGCGTGCAGGGCGCGGACCAGCGGGGTGTAGTGCCGGGCGGCCGTCCCCATCGCCGGCAGGACGACCACCACCGGGGCGGCCGGCTCCGGCCGGGCCAGCGCCCGGACGGTGATCCGGGCCCCGTCCGGCGCGGCGATCTCGGCGATCACGGGGAACCGGGGGGTCTTCACTCCGCCGCCTCCCCGCCGGCGCCGGGCCGCCAGCCGATCACCCCGGCGCCCCAGGTGATGCCCGCGCCGAACGCGGCCAGGCCGAGCAGCTTCGGGCCGTCCAGCAGGCCCTCCTCGCGGGCGTGGGTCAGGCCCAGCGGGATCGAGGCCGCCGAGGTGTTGGCGACCCGGTGGACGTTCAGGTAGAGCCGCTCCGGGGGCAGCCCGACCTCCTTGCCGACCGCGCGCACGATCCGGGCGTTGGCCTGGTGGGCGACGAACAGGTCGAGGTCCTCGCAGGTCAGGCCGCGCCGGGTGAGCACCTCCCGGGTGGCCTCCGACATCTTCTCCACCGCGTGGTCGAACACCTCCCGGCCGTCCATCCGCAGCTTGCGGTCGTCCCGGTCGGCGTAGAGCAGCGGGATCTGCTCGCCGTCGCTGCCGAGCGAGAAGCACGGCTCGGGCGCGCCGGGCACGTCGGCGACCACCGCGGCGCCGGCGCCGTCGGCGAGCAGCACCGCGGTGCCGCGGTCCTCGTGGTCGGTGATCCGGGTCAGCGCGTCGGCGCCGCAGACCAGCACCGCCCCGGCCCGGCCGGTCTCGATCAGCGCGGCGGCGTGGTCCAGGCCGTAGACGAACCCGGCGCAGGCCGCGTGCAGGTCGAAGGCGGTGGCCTGCGGCATGCCGAGCCGGGCGGCGACCTCCACCGACACCCCGGGGGTGACCCGGTCGGGGGTGATGGTGGCGACCACGACGTGCCGGATGCTCGCCGCGGTGCGCCCGGAGCTGCGCAGCGCCTGTTCGGCGGCGGCCACCACGAGGTCGGCGAGCCGGCCGTCCGGCGGGAGGAAGCGGCGCTCCTCGATGCCGGTCCGTTTGACGATCCACTCCGGGGAGGCGCCGATCCGCTCGAAGTAGGCGTTGGGGACGACGCGTTCGGGCAGGGCGGCGCCCACCCCGACGATGGCGGGCGTCATGCCGCGCCTCCTTCCGCGAAGGCCGGTCCGGTGCCCATCCGGACGGCGTGCATCCCGCCGTCGGCGTGCAGGATCTCCCCGCTGACGGTGGCGGCGAGGTCGGAGAGCAGGAACAGCACCGGTCCGACCACGACGGCGGGGTCGGTGCGGTCCCAGCCGAGCGGGGCCTCGGCCTGCCAGCGGTCGGCGATCCGGTCGAAGGTGCTGATCGCCTGCCCGGCGACGGTTTCCACCGGGCCGGCCGCCACCAGGTTGACCCGGATGCCGGACGGGCCGAGGTACATCGCCAGGTACCGGCAGACCGCGCCGAGCGCCGCCTTGCTGACGCCCATCCAGTCGTAGCCGGCCCAGGCGCCGCTGGCGTCGAAGTCCAGTCCGACGACGCTGCCGCGCCGCCCGTCCGCGCTGAGCAGCGGGGCGAGCGCGGTGGCCAGCGAGTGCAGGGAGACGGCGGCGGTGCGCAGCGCGAGGCCGGCGGCCTCCGGCGGGGTGGTGAGGAAGTTGCCGCTCAGCGCCGTCTGCTGGGCGGCGGCGACGGCGTGCAGCACGCCGTCGACCCCGCCCCAGCGCTGCTCCAGCTCCTTGGCCAGCCGGGCGAAGTCCTCGGGCCGGGTGACGTCCAGCTCCAGCACCTCGGCGGGGCGGGGCAGGACGTCCGCGGCCAGTTCGGTGATCCGCCGGGCCCGGCCGAAGCCGGTGAGCAGGACCTCGGCGCCCGCTTCCTGGAGCGCCCTGGCGGTGTGCCAGGCGATGGAGTCCTCGTTGAGCACCCCGGTGATCAGATAGCGGCGTCCGTGGAAGCCGAGCATCACTCCTGGCCTTTCGTCGTACCGGTCGTACCGGGTGCGTCGGCCGCCGCCAGCACCAGGGCCGCGTTGTGTCCGCCGAACCCGAAGGAGGTGGAGAGCCCGGCCCGCCGGCCGCCGGGCAGGGCGGGGGCGGCGAGCGGGGTGGCGTGGCGGATCAGGTTCAGCGGGCCGAGCTTCTCGTCGGGCTCGCGCAGCCCGACGGTGGGCGGGGCGGTGGCGTGGCGCAGCGCCTGCAGGGTGGCGATGGCCTCCACGGCGCCGGCCGCGCCGAAGAGGTGGCCGGTGCAGGACTTGGTGGAGGAGAGCGGGACGGCTTCGAGGGCCGGTCCGAGCGCCAGGCGCAGCGCCGCGCACTCGGAGCTGTCGTTGAGGACGGTCCCGGTGCCGTGGGCGTTGAGGTAGCCGAGCTGCCCGGGGGCGACGCCGGCCGCGTCGAGCGCCAGGGTGACGGCGCGGGCCGCGGGCCCGCCGGTCGGGTCCGGGGCGGTCAGGTGGTGGGCGTCGCAGGTGGAGCCGTACCCGAGCACCTCGCCGAGCACGGCGGCGCCGCGGGCGGCGGCCCCGGCCTCGGTCTCCAGGACCAGGATTCCGGCGCCCTCCCCGATCAGCAGGCCGTCCCGGTCGCGGTCGAAGGGCACCGAGCGGCCGCTCTCGGAGAGCGCCCCGGCGGTGCGGAAGGCGGCCCGCACCAGCTCGGAGGTGGAGGCCTCGGCGCCGCCGACCACCACGGCGTCGGCGGCTCCGGCGGCGAGCAGCAGCAGGGCGGTGCCGATCGCCTGGGTGGCGCTGCTGCACGCCGAGGCCAGGCAGAGCGCCTCGCCCCGCAGGCCGTGGCGCTGGGCGATCTGCGAGGCCGCGGCGTTGGCCATCATGGCGGGCACCATGAGCGGGGAGACGAACTCCGCGCCCTGCTGCCGGAGCACCTCGGCCTGGGTCTCGAAGCTCGCCGTCCCGCCGAGCGCGCAGCCCACCACGCAGGCGACCCGCTCGGCGGGGTACGGCGGCGGGCCGTCCGTCCATCCCGCCTGGGCCAGGGCCTCGGCGGCGGCCACGAGCGCGAGCTGGGTGAAGCGGTCGGTGCGGCGGATCTGCTGGCGCGACAGGTGGTCGGCGGGCCGGAAGTCCCGGCACAGCCCGAGCCCGTCGGCGAGCCCGCTCTCGCCGGCCACCGCGCGCCGGTGCAGCTCGTCGGCGCCCACGCCCAGCGGGGTCACCGCGCCCAGGCCCGTGACGACGGCCCGGGGCCTCACTCCAGCCCGGCCTTCCGGCGGCACAGGTCGAGCACCTCGCCGACGGTGTACAGCTGGTCGAAGTCCTTGGGCTTCACCGGGATGCCCAGCTGCTTGCGGATGGACTGGCTGAGCTCGACCATGTCGAGCGAGTCGATCTCCAGCTCGTCCAGGGCGGCGTCGTCGACGATGCCCTCGCGTTCGACGCCGAGGTCGACCAGGGCGTCGACGACGAAGTTCTCGATGGCGGTGCGGTCCAGTGTGTCGGGCATGGCTCTCCTCGTCCGCGCGGGGCGGCGGTGGCGGTGCGGGGGACGTACGGGCGGTGCCGTACGGGCGGCGGGCAGGGGCGCGGGCTCAGAGCGCCGGGCCGGCCTTGCTGGCGTGGTACGGGGCCCAGTGCCACTGCTGCCAGTAGCTCTCGGCGATGTCCAGCCACTGCTCCAGCCGGGCGGCGTCGTCCAGGAAGCGGTTGGCGCTGACCACCAGCCAGCTGTAGACGGCCTGGCTGTCCCGGCAGCCGCCGCAGTCGCCGGAGGTGCAGCAGAACTGGAGCGACTCGTAGTCGGCGCCCCAGACGTTGAAGCCGGGGATGACCGGGTTGCCGTTGGCGACGCGGTCCTCGTGCTCGGGGGCGTCGACGCTGAGGCTGGGGCAGACGTCGTAGCCGAACCGGCCGCCCCAGTGCGTCCGGCCGGTGACCAGGGTCCGGATGAAGTACGGGTGGCTCACCACCGCCTGCGGGTACAGGTCCTTGACCCGCTGCGCCTCGTCCAGCACCCGCTGCTCGTTGGCGATCTTCAGCGGGGTCTCGGTGCCGTGCTCGCTGTAGAAGTTGAAGGTGACGATGTTGCCGTTCTCGGCGATCTTCCGCACGGTGGGCTCGATGTGCTCGACCCCGGCCTCGGAGAGCGCGTAGATGAACAGCACCCGCTGGTCGTCGCGGTAGTGCTTGAGCGCGGTGTCGAACAGGCCGGTGAACTTGGAGCCGTTGACCCGGATCGCGCGCAGGTCGTCGTCGAGCGGGCCGCCGCCGAAGATGCTGACCGCGATGGCGATCTTCTCGAAGCCCTGCTTGGGCATCGGGCGCAGGCCGTTGGTGGAGATGGTGATGTACGGCAGCTGTTCGACGAAGGCCTCGACCCGGCGCGGGACGAGGGTGGGCTCGCCGCCGATCAGGGTGGCCTGGTTGACGCCGTCGTCCGCCAGCTTGCGGGCGAAGGCCCGGATGCGGTCCAGGTCGGACAGCTCCTTGACGGCCGTGTCGAAGCCGCCCTCGAAGTACCAGCAGCCCTTGCAGCGGATGTTGCAGGTGTTGGTGAGGTGGACCTCGCAGGAGCGGACCTCGCGCCCCAGCCGGCGCAGCCGGTGCAGGCGTTCGGCCAGGTCGGGCCGGTCGGCGATGAGTTCGGCGGTGCGCGCCTTGGCCTCGCGTCGGCTCAGCGGGCGTTGTTCGATGGTGACGGGTGTTGCCATGGCGATGGGCTCCTCGGGAGTGGCGGGATCGGCGTGCTGCTGTTCCCGCTACTCCGGGAGGCGCAGACCCAGGTTCTTGATGCGCGGGGTGACCTTCTCCCGCCACAGGTCGCAGGCCTCGCCGTTGGTGGTCTGCCGCAGGCCGAAGCGGACGGCCAGCCTGGCGCGCTCGGAGCGCGGGCTGCCGAAGATCCGGATGAAGGTCGGCCACAGCCGGTCCAGGGCCTGCTGGAGCTGCTCGCGGCCGTCGTCGGTGGCGGCGAGGTTGCGGCACACCCGGGCGCCGTGGGCGATGTGCACCTTCTCGTCGAGGATGATCGTGCGCACCGCGTCCGCCCAGGGCCGGTAGCTGCTCTGCGCGAACTCGGAGATCATCACCATCGCGGTCTCCTCGCCGATGTAGGAGAAGATCCCGCGCTCGGCCCAGGTGGTGCAGGTGTGGAACTCCTGGGCGCGGAACAGGTTCCGCTCGGCCAGGGTCTGCTTCTCCATGTAGGTGGTGTCCACGCCGACCTCCGCGAGGACCCGCTTGCCGATCTTGTAGTGGTCGTACTCCTCGGCGGCGCGCTCCGCGCAGACCTGCCGCTCCTCCGCGTCGGGGGCCAGCGGCAGGAAGACCTGCACGTAGTCGTCGCCGCCGGAGAGCTCCCCCTCGGTGTTGACCACCATGCCGCGGATGGCGATCTCCCGGTACTCCTCCGGCATCGCCAGGAACTCGTCGGGAGTACGGACCACCACCGCCTCGTCGTCCAGAATGGAAATACCCATGGCGCAACACCCCGTCTCTGAAGCAGGACTCTGAAGCAGGACATGGTCGGGCATGAACGGGTGGGGGCCCGTTTTCCACCGAGGCCCCTGACGACCACAAGGAAAATGACGCCGCCCCCCAGCGGCCGGCGGAGTTCCGCATCGGCTCCGCTGAACTTCCTCGGAGAGTAGGTGCTGCATTTTGGGCCGAACAAGGTCCCTTACGAATCGTGCCGAGCGGATTCGGCCACCGGACGGCACCGGAGCGGCCGGTTCCGGCCGCCACGACACCGCCAGGACATGCGCAATTATCATGGCCGCAACGGATCTTGGCGGTTGACCACGGCAAACGAAGCTGGCCGGAAGCGGGCCTGGACCGCCCCGGGCGCACCACCGGGCAGACGGTTACGCTGAGCCCCATGACCACCGACTCGAACACGGCGGTCGCCACCGTCGACGTCCTCCTGGGCCCCGATCAGCTCAATGACCTGATCACCGGCCAGTTCCCCGACTACGCCGCCTGCCGGGTGACCGGGGTGGACGGCCGGACCCTCACCTTGGCCGTGGACGGCGACCGGCTGCGCACCCGCCCGGGCGGCACCGTCTCGGGCCCGGAGCAGGCCGGCCTGTGCGACCTGGCCGCGTTTCTCCTGATCAACGCCCGGCTCGGGCCCACCCTGATGGCGCTGACCAGTTCGCTGCAGATCAGCTTCCTCAACCGGCCGCGGCCCGGGGCGCTGCGCGTGCACGCCAGGACGGCCAAGTTCGGGCGCCGGCTGTGCGTGGTGCTGGCCGAACTGCTGGACGCCGACGACGTCCTGGTGGCCAGCGCCACGCTGACCTACGCGATCCCGCCGGCCCGCCCCGAGACGGCCTGACGGCCCCCTCCCCTCCGCTCTCCGCACCACGGCCCCCTCCCCTCCGCTCTCCGCGCCACGGCTTCGCCCCGCCGCCGCTCCGACCCCGGCGGCCGGACGAATCCGACATCACGAATACGGGGCGGGGTATATTGGCGGCATGGCTCCGTCCCTGGGAGCCCGGAGAACGGAGCACGACATGTGCCGACGAGTCGCCTGCCGCACCTGCGGGAAGCCGGGCTTCGCCGGGTGCGGAATGCACGTGGAGCAGGTCCTGGCCGGGGTGCCGAAGTCAGCCCGGTGCGACTGCGCCGAGCAGGGCCGCAAGGGCAAGGGCTGGCTCGGCAGGCTGTTCGGCCGCAGCTGACCCCACCCCGCGCCCGCCCCCACCCGGAGCGCACTCCCGTCCGTACGCCAACAACTGGCCAGCGTGGCGTAAAAGGTGACAGTAAGTCGGCCGAGTTCACGATCTTTCGGACAGGAGACGATCTCGGTATTGATCTACGGACCGGTCACCTCTAGGTTGCGGTGCAATGTCACACTGAGCCGCCCTACGGCGTCCCCGGGGGGAATACCGTGCCGGACACCGCACTGGATGCACCGCAACTCGCCACGACCAAGCTGCCCCGGCCCTTCTACCGGCTGGCCGCGGGCGATGCCCTGAACACCTACGGCAGCCAGCTCGACCTCGTCGCGCTGAGTCTGTTCGCCTACGAGGCCTCCGGGAACGCGCTCGGCACGGCCGGGTACCTCGTCCTGCGACTGTCCGGCGGCCTCGCCGGCGGGCTGGTCGCCGGACGGCTGGTGGCCCGGCTGGACCGCCGGCGGCTGATGACGGGCTGCGCCCTGGCCCAGGCGCTGGCGCTGGTCGTCGTCGCCCTCGTCCCGGCCTCGCTGCGCATCCCCGTCCTCTACCCGCTCGCCGTGGTCCTCGGCGGCGCCGCCGCCGTGGCCGCCGTCGCCCTGCGGACCAGCATCCCCGAGATGGTCGGCGCCGAGCGCCGCGCCCGCGCCAACAGCCTGATGGCGAGCTGCCGTTCCACCGCGATGGTGCTCGGCTTCGCCTCCGCGGGCGTGGTGGTGGCCTGGGCCGGATTCCGGGCCGCGCTGCTCATCGACGCGACCAGCTTCGTCCTGTTCGGGGCGCTGGTGGTCCGGCTGCCGCTGCCCACCCGGGCCGCGAAGGCGGAGGAGCCCGCGACCCCGCCGGAGGACCCCGCCCCGACAACCGGCAAGCGCCGCCCCCGGTGGCAAGCCCTGGTCGTCCTGCGGGCCGCCCCCGTGGTGGGCGCCATGGCGGGGATCCGGCTGCTGGACGCCTTCGGCTCCTCCGCCCACAACATCAGCCTGCCGGTCTTCGCCAACCAGTCGTCGCCCGACAACCCGGCCGCCCTGCTCGGCACCTTCTGGGCCACCTGGGCGATCGGCAACCTCGGCGCCCAGCAGCTGGTCTCCCGGTTCATGCTGCGCCGGGGCATCGAGCCCGGCGAGCGCGGCTTCGCGCTGGGCACCTGTCTGATGTCCGCCTGCTTCATCCTGGTCTTCACCGACCTGCCGACCCCGCTCTTCCTGCTGGTCGCGATCGGCGCCGGCCTCGGCGACGGCTTCACCGAGATCTCCTACACCACCCGGATCCAGGCCCTCGCCGACGAGCGGCGCGGCGAGGCCTTCGGCATCCTCACCTCCGCCGAGAACGTCGGCATGGGCACCGGGATGCTGCTGAGCGGCTCGCTGCTCGCGGTGCTCAGCCCGCTCACCGTGGTCGGCGTCTCACACGCCGTCCCGATCGTGCTGGCGCTCGCCTTCCTGGTGATGGTCGCCCGCGCCCGCCGCCGCCGCTGAACAGACGGCACACCACCGCACCCCTCCGCACACCACCGCACGTCCGCGGACACCTCCGCGCACCCGCGCACCTCCGCACACCCGGCGCCCCCGCGCCGTACGCGCCACTCACCTCCGCTCCCCCTCCCTGACCCGGGGCGGCCCACACCCGCGCCCCGGCACCGATCCGAAAGGTGCCGAAATCATGAGTCCCACCGGTCCCGACCACGGCCGGCTGCGCACCCTGGAAGCCCGGCTGCTGCTACGCCCCGAGATCGCCGACTGCGCGCTGCTGCCCGTCGAGCACGAGAACGGCCGCCCCGGCCTGCTGGCCTACCTGGTCCCCGCCGTCGACGGCGATCCCGAGGCCCTGCGCCGCCGGGCCGCCGCGGCGCTGCTGGACGCCGACCCGAGCGCCGAAGTGCACCTCCTGGACGGCATCGTCCGCACCCCCGAGGGCGAACCGGACGCCGCCGCGCTGGCCGCGGCGCTCACCCGGCCGCCCACCGCCCCCGGCCCCGCCCTGCGCCACCTGCGCGAACTCACCGACCGCTGGCGGCCGTTCGGGGAGGGCCCGGCGACGGCCGGCGCCGCCCCGGCGCGGCCCACGGCCGCCCCCGGGGAGGCCGATTCCGAGGGCCCCGACGCCGAGGACCCCGGGACGGAGGCCGTCGGCGCCCCGCTGCCCGCCCCCGGGCCGGACGCGCCCCGGACACTGCCCGAGGCGCTGCTGCGCGCCGCCGAACTGCACCCCGACCGCGGACTGCACCTGATCCGGGCGGGCGGCGAGGCCACCAGGATCACGTACCGTCAACTCCTCGGCCGCTCCCGCGAGATCCTCGCCGTGCTGGCCGCCGCCGGGCTGCGGGCCGGGGACCGGGTGATCCTCCAGGTCCCGGAGCCCGAGTACTACTTCCCCACCCTGTGGGCCTGCTTCCTGGGCGGGATGCAGCCGGTGACGGTCGCCCGCCCGCCGGACTACCACGAGCGCAACCCCGTGCTGGAGAAGCTCTGGCACGCCTGGCAGACCCTGGAGGAGCCGCCGGTGCTCGTCTGCGGGCCCGCGGTGGCGGGCCTGGAGCGGCTCGGGGAGCTGTACCCGGCGCCGGGCCTGCGGGTGATCGCGGTCGACCGGCCCGCCGAGGGCGGGCTGCCGGACGGCCCCGCCCCCGAGCACGCCCCCGTCCCCGCCGACGTCGCGATGCTCCAGCTCTCCTCCGGCAGCACCGGACGCTCCAAGGCGGTGCAGATCACCCACCGCGGCATCCTGGAGTACGTGGCGGGGGCCGTCGCCCAGGGCACCGAGCCGGGCGACGGCACGGTCAACTGGCTGCCCCTGGACCACGTCGCCGGACTGCTGATGTTCCATCTGCGCGACGTGGTACTGGCCGCCGACCAGGTGCAGATCCCCACCGAACTCGTGCTCGCCGACCCGCTGGTCTGGCTGGACGCGCTGGAGCGCTACCGGGCGGCGCACTCCTGGTCGCCCAACTTCGGCTTCCGGCTGGTCGCCGAGGCCGTCCGGGCCGCCGGGCCGGACCGCCGCTGGGACCTGTCCTCGGTCAAGTCGCTGATCAACGCCGGGGAGCAGTGCACCGAGGCGGTGATCGACGAGTTCCTGGCCGCCACCGCCCCGTTCGGCATCCGCCCCGGCCACGTGCTGCTGGCCTGGGGCATGGCCGAGACCTGCACGGCGATCACCTACAAGCGCTACGACGAGGACGGCGCCCGCCGCCTGGTGCGCACCGACTCGCTGACCGGCCGGCTGGAGCCCGCGGACCCGGCCTCGGCGGAGCGCGGCACCGCCTTCCTCAGCATGGGCCGGCCCGCACCCGGCACCCGGATGCGGGTGGCCGACGACGCCGGACGGGCGCTGCCCGAGCTCCGCGTCGGCCGGCTCCAGGTCCACTCCGGCCGGGTGACGCCGGGGTACCTGAACAACCCGCCGGCCAACCAGGAGGCCTTCGTCGGCGACGACTGGTTCGACACCGGGGACCTGGCCTTCCTGGTCGACGGCGAGGTGGTGCTCACCGGCCGTCGCAAGGAGATCATCATCGTCAACGGCGTGCACTACTTCTGCCACGAGCTGGAGGACGTGGTGGCCTCCGTGGCGGGGGTGCGCTCCGGGCACGTCGCGGCCTTCGGGGTGCCGGACGAACGCACCGGCACCGAGCAACTGGTGATCGCCTACGTCCAGAGCGACCCGGACGCGCCCTCGGCGCCGGTCGCCGCCGAGGTGCGGCAGCTGCTGGCGGCCCGCCGGCAGCCGGCCCCCGCCCTGGTGCTGCCCGTCCCGGCGGCCGACTTCCCGCGCACCACCAGCGGCAAGATCCAGCGCACCGCGCTGCGCGGGAGGCTGCTGGACGGCGAACTCGACGACCACATCGTCGCGTTGGACCTGGCGGAGGCCAACTCCCGGACGCTGCCGGACTGCGTGCGGCGGCTCGGCTGGGAGGCCCGCCCGGTGGCGGCGGCCCCGGCCTCTTCGCCGGCCTCGTTGGCCGAGGAAACGATCCTGCTGCTCGGCCCGTCCGGCCCCGGCACCCTCACCGAGGCCCTGGCCGCCGCCCTGCCGAACGCCCTGGTGGTGGACCGCCCGCCGACCGCCGACCCCGAGGACTGGCTGCGGGCCCTCGGCGACCGGCCGGCCGACCGGCTGGTCTACCTGTGGAGCGCGACGGCCGACACCTCCGACCAGGCGCCGGACGAGGCGCTGCTCGCCCTGCTGCGGGCGCTGCCGACGCGGGCCCCGGTCCGCGAGCTGGTCTCCGTCAGCGCCGGGCTGCACGCCGTGCTCCCCGGTGAACTCCCCAGCCCCCGGGCGGCGTTGACCGCCGCACTGACCGCCGGCGCACGGGCCGAGCAGCTGGTGCCCGCCGCCCGGCACCTCGACCTTCCGGGCGAGGCGCCGGTCGCGGAGCAGGCCGCCGCGCTGCTCGCCCTGCTCGCCGACCCCCGCCCCGAGCCCGAGTCCGCCTGGCGCGCCGGCCGCCCCTGGGTCCCCCGGCTGGCACCGGCCGAGGCCGCCCCCGAACCGGCCGGGGAAGGCTGCTCACTGCTCACCCCCGGCGCCCGCTACCTCGTCACCGGCGGCCTCGGCGGGATCGCCGCCGAGCTGCTGCCCGGACTGCTGCGCGAGTACGGCTCCCGGCTGCTGATCGTCGGCCGCAGTGACCTGGACGCCCCGACCGCCGAAGCGGCCGAGCGCCGGGCCGCGCTGCGCCGACTGGCCGCCCAGGGTGGTCAGGTCACCTACCGCCAGGCTGATGTGACGAACCATCAGCAGCTGGCGGAGGTACTCGCCGAGGCCGAGCGGGAGTGGCAGGCACCGCTGGACGGCGTGCTCCACCTGGCCGGCGGCTACCGGCTCACGCTCCTCGCCGACACCGGTACCGAGGACTGGCTCGAAGCCGTCCGGACCAAGGCCGAGGGCACCGACCACCTCATCGAGCTGGTCCGGCAGCGCCCCGGCGCCCAGTTCGTCGCCTTCTCCTCGATGATCGGCCTCCAGGAGGCGGTCGGCTCCACCGGGTACGCCGCCGCCAACCGCTACCTGGAGAGCACCGTCGAGCGGCTGCGCCGGGAGACCGGCACCCCGGCCTGGACGATCTCCTGGGGCCTGTGGAGCGGGGTCGGCATGAACCGCGACACCGAGAACGAGCAGGCCGCCGCCGGCCGGGGCATCGCCGTGCTGAGCGCCGCGCACGGCCGCCGGCTGGCCGCCCTGCTGCTGGCGGGCGCCCCGGGCCACCGGTACGCCGGTCCGGACCCGAGCTCCCCCGCCGCCCGGCGCCGCCTGCTCGCCACCGCGCCCCGCCCGGTGGCCGCCGCAGCGCCGACGCCGGCCACCGCCGAGCCGGCCGCCCGGCCCGCCGCGGCACCCGGCCCCGGGCACACCGCCCCGTCCGGGCTGCGCCGGCTGGTCCTGGACGCCTTCGAGTCCGTCCTCGACACCCCACTGGACCCGGGCCGCCCGCTCGCCGAACTCGGCATCGGCTCCCTCCAGTTGATGCGGGTGCACGGCGCGCTCAGCGCCGCGCTGCCCACGCCGCCGGCGCCCACCGAGCTGTTCCGGCACCCCACCGTGGACGCCCTGATCGCCCACCTGGCCGCCGAGCCGGCCGCGCCCACCGCCGCGGCCGCCGCCCCCGTCGCCGGGCCGGGCGACGACCGCCGGGTGGCGATCGTCGGCCTGGCGCTGCGCCTGCCGGGCGCCGACACCCCCGAGCAGTACTGGCGGAACATCGTCGAGGGCGTCCGGAGCACCACCCGCTTCACCGAGGAGGAGCTGGCCGCGGCCGGACTGCGCCCGGAGGAGTACCGCCACCCCGACTTCGTCCCGGTCACCGGGGCACTCACCGGCACCGACGAGTTCGACGCCGAGGCCTTCGGCATCAGCGGCGCCGAGGCGGCCCTGATGGACCCGCAGCAGCGCCTGCTGCTGGAGATCTGCCGGCAGGCCCTGGAGGACGGCGGCTACGACGCGCCGGACCCGGAGCGCCGGGTCGGGGTCTTCGCCGGCACCGGGATGACCCTCTACGCGCTGCGCACCTACTACCAGCACACCCTGGCCACCACCGCCGACCCGTCCGAGCCGGTCGCCGCCCTGCAGACCGCGATCGGCAACCAGGCCGACTTCGCCGCCACCCGGGTCGCCTACCGGCTGGGCCTCACCGGCCCGGCGATCGGCGTGCAGACGGCCTGCTCCACCTCGCTGGTCGCGGTGCACCTGGCCGTCCAGTCGCTGCTCGCGGGCGACTGCGAACTGGCCCTGGCCGGGGCCGCCGCCCTGCACATCCCGCAGGCCGCAGGCTACCGCTACGAGGAGGGGTCGATCCTCTCCCCCGACGGCGCCTGCCGGGCCTTCGACGCCGACGCGGGCGGCACCGTCGGCGGCAACGGCGTCGCCGCCGTGCTGCTCAAGCGCCTCGACCGGGCGCTGGCCGACGGCGACACCGTGCACGGGGTGATCCTCGGCTCCGCCGTCAACAACGACGGCGGCCGGAAGGTCGGCTACACCGCGCCCAGCGTCGACGGGCAGGCGGCCGTGGTCGGCCGGGCCCTGGACCTGGCGGGCGTGCCGGCCGACAGCATCGGCTACATCGAGGCCCACGGCACCGGCACCCCGCTCGGCGACCCGATCGAGTTCCGGGCACTGGCCCAGGCGTTCCGCGCCCGCACCGAGGCCGCCGGATTCTGCTCGCTCGGCTCGGTCAAACCCAACATCGGCCACCTGGACACCTGCGCCGGGATGGCGGGCCTGATCAAGGCGCTGCTGGTGCTGCGGCACGGCACCATCCCCCCGCTGGTGAACTTCACCAGCCCCAACCCCGCGCTGGAACTGGCCGACAGCCCGTTCCGGCTCGCCGCCGAGCGCCGGGACTGGCCGGACGGCCCCACCCCGCGCCGGGCCGGGGTCAGCGCGCTGGGCGTCGGCGGCACCAACGCCCACCTGGTGCTGGAGCAGGCGCCCGCGGCCCCGGCCGTCGAACCGCGACCGGCGCCGACCGTCCTGCCGCTGTCCGCCCGCACCGCCCAGGGGCTGACCGAACTGGCCGGCCTGCTCCGCGACCGGCTGGACGCCGAACCCGCCCTCGCGCCCGGCGACCTGCCGCTCACCCTCGGCGCCGGCCGCCGCGCGCTGCGCCACCGGCTGGCCGTCACCGGCCCCGACCCGGCCGCCCTGCGCAAGGGCCTGGACGCCTTCCTGGCGGGCCGGACCACCACCGGCGCGGCCCACCGCGAGGTGGGGCGCGGCGAGGTCCTGCCGGTGCTGCTCTTCACCGGCCAGGGCGCCCAGTACCGGGGCATGGCCGCCGAGCTGTACCGGGCCTTCCCTGCCTTCCGCGCCGTCCTGGACGAGTGCGACCGGCTGCACCGCGAGAACTGGGGCGAGCCGCTGCTGCCGCTGCTGCTCGACCCCGCGCCGCAGGGCACCGAGGACGGCTGGACCACCGAGGCGGCGCAGCCCGCGCTGTTCGCCCTCCAGGCGGCCTACCTGCGGCTCTGGCAGGAGCTCGGGCTCCGTCCCGCCGCCGTCGCCGGGCACAGCGCCGGGGAGTACGCGGCCTTCCACGCGGCCGGCGCGCTCGACCTGGCCGACGGGATGTTCCTGACCGCGCTGCGCGGCCGGCTGATGCACCGGCTGACCGAACCGGGCGCCATGACGGTGGTCTCGGCCGGCCTGGACCGGCTGGCCGGGCTCGGCGACTGGCTGCCCGGCGTGGACCTGGCCGTGGTCAACGGCCGGGGCCAGTGCGTGCTGGCCGGACCGCCCCGCGAGATCGCCGCCGCCGAGGCCGTGCTGGCCGCCGACGGGGTGACCACCGAACGGCTGGCCAGCGACCGGGCGTTCCACTCCCGCCTGCTCGACCCGATGCTCGACCCCTTCCGCGACCAGCTGGCCCGGCTGCGGCTGCGGCCGCTGGCCGTCCCGCTGGTCAGCAACCTCGGCGGCGAGGTGCTGGCCCCCGGGACCGTCCCGACGCCCGAGTACTTCCTCCGGCAGACCCGGGAGACCGCCCGGTTCGACCAGGTCCTCGCCGCACTGGACGGGCAGGGCCACGAGCTCTTCCTGGAGATCGGCCCGCACCCGACGCTGACCGGCATGGGCCGCCGGGAGCTGCCGGAGCGCCACTTCGTCGCCGGCGGCCGGCGCGGCGCCTCCCCGGAGCAGCAGTTCGACGCCGCCGCGGCCGCGCTCTGGTCGTACGGCGTCCCGCTCGACTGGGCCGGCTTCGCCGCCGCCCGGGACTGGCCGGACGGACCGGCCCGCCGCGTCCCGCTGCCGACCACCGTCTTCCAACGCCGCCGCCACTGGTTCACCGCCCCCGACCGGCCGACCACCGAGGACCCCGCCATGCGCCAGGACCCACCCCAGCAGACCGCTCCGGCCGCTGAACCGGCCGCCGCACCGACCCTGAGCCCCGAGGAGCTGGCCGGGCAGGCCGTGCTGCGGGAGGTCGTCGAGCAGACGGCCCGCCAGCTCGGCTACGACGAGGCCTCGGTCGGCACGGACGAGCCCTTCTTCGACCTGGGCGCCGACTCGCTGTCGATGATCAACATGATCCGGGACCTGGAGCGCGCGTTCCGGGTCCGGGTGTCGATGCGCGAGCTGTTCGAGGACGCCGACACCCCGGCCCGGCTGGCCGGGCTGATCGCCTCCCGGCTGGAGCCGGCCGTGCTGGCCACGCTGCTGCCGGCCGCCGAGCCGGAGCCCGTGGCGGTGCCCGAGCCGGTGGCAGCGCCGGTGGCGGCTCCGGCCCCGGTCGTCCAGGCCCCGGTTGTACAAGCACCGGCCGCCCAGGCGCCGCTCGTCCAGGCCCCGGCTCCGCAGCCCGTACCCGCCGCGCCCGCACCCATGCCCGCCGCCCCGCAGGCCCCCGCCGCGCTGCCCCCGGTCACCGACGGCACCGGCCTGATCGAGCGCCAGCTCGCGCTGCTCGGCCAGTTCTCCGACCTGATGCGCGACCAGCTCGGCCTGCTGGCCGGCGGCGCACCCGCGCTCCCCCCGGCGCCCGTGCCCGCGGCCCTGCCCCCGGCCGCCGTACCGGCCGCCGTGCCGCTCCCGACGCCCGCCGCCGCACCCACTGCCGTCGCTCCCGCCGCCGAGGCACCCGCCACCGAGAGCCCGGCCCCGGCCGCCCCGCAGGTGCACGGCCCCCGGGTGACGGTCTCCCGCGAGTCCGGCATGGCCGCCGGCGGCCTGACCGACCAGCAGCGCGCCCACGTGGACGACCTGGTCGCCCGCTTCACCGCCCGCACCACCGCCTCCAAGGCGATCACCCGCCGCCACCGCCGCACCCTGGCGGACAGCCGCGCCGTGGTCGGCTTCCGCTCCGGCACCAAGGAGATGCTCTACCCGCTGGCCGCCCGCCGGGCCCGGGGCTCCCGGCTGGAGGACGTCGACGGCAACCCGTACGTCGACATCACCATGGGCTTCGGCGTCCTGCTCTTCGGCCACGACCCGGAGTTCGTCTCCGAGGCCGTCCGCGAGCACCTGTCCTCGGGCCTGCGGCTGGGCCCGCGCGGCCCGGAGACCGGCGAGGCCGCCGAGCTGCTGGCCGAGCTGACCGGCACCGAGCGGGTCGCCTTCGCCAACTCCGGGACCGAGGCGAACGCCGGGGCGATCCGGCTGGCCCGCGCGCACACCGGCCGGGACAAGATCGTCATGTTCGAGGGCTCCTACCACGGCCACTCCGACCAGACCCTGGGCCGGACGCTGGGCCGCGGCGCCGACCGGGAGACCGTCCCGGTGTCCATCGGCATCCCGGGCAGCGCGGTCGCCGACCTGCTGGTGCTGCGGTACGGCGACCCGGAGAGCCTCAAGGTCATCGAGGAGCACGGCGACCGGATCGCCGCCGTCCTGGTCGAGCCGGTGCAGAGCCGCCACCCCGGCCGCCAGCCCGTCGACTTCGTCCGCTCGCTGCGCGAACTGACCACCCGGCTCGGCATCGTGCTGGTCTTCGACCAGATGCTCACCGGCTTCCGCCCGCACCTGCGCGGCGCCGAGGGCTTCTGGGGCGTCACCCCGGACATGTCCACCTACGGCAAGGTGCTGGGCGGCGGCTACCCGATCGGCGCGATCGCCGGACGGGCCGACATCATGGACGGGATCGACGGCGGCCACTGGGACTACGGGGACGACAGCTACCCGCCCAAGGACACCACCTTCTTCGGCGGCACCTACATCCAGCACCCGCTGGCGATGACCGCCGCGGGCGCGGTGCTGCGCCACCTCAAGGCGGCCGGCCCCGGCCTCCAGGAGCGGCTGAACGCCCGCACCGACGAGCTGGCCACCACCCTGAACACCTTCTTCGAGGAGGAGGAGTTCCCGCTGCGGCTGGCCCACTTCGGCTCGCTCTTCCGGTTCGAGCCCCGGGCCGACATGGAGCTGCTCTTCCCGCACCTGCTGACCCGCGGGGTCTACGTGTGGGAGTGGCGCAACTTCTTCCTCTCCACCGCCCACACCGACGGCGACCTGGAGTTCGTGGCCGACGCGGTCCGCGAGTCGCTGCGCGACCTGCGGCGCGGCGGCTTCTTCCCGGCCTCGCCCGGCGTCCGCCTGCCGGCCCCGCGGCCGGCCCCGCGGCCGGCCGCCGAACTCCCGGCGCCCGCCGCGACCGTACCCGCCGAGACGGTGGGCGGCGCCCCCGCCCCGGCCCTCCCGTACGAGCCGGTCAGCGACCCGCAGCGGCCGGTGGACTTCAGCCTCTACTTCTTCGGCGACTACCCGCTGGACTCCCCGGACGACGAGAAGTACCGCATCGTCCTGGAGAGCGCCCGCTTCGCCGACCGGCACGACTTCCACTCCGTCTGGCTGCCGGAGCGCCACTTCCACTCCTTCGGCGGCATCTTCCCCAACCCCTCGGTGCTGGCCGCCGCGCTGGCCCGGGAGACCAGCCGGATCCGGCTGAACGCGGGCTGCGCCGTGCTGCCGCTGCACCACCCGGTGCGGGTGGCCGAGGAGTGGTCGGTGGTCGACAACCTGTCCGGCGGCCGGGTCGGCCTGGGGTGCGCGAGCGGCTGGCACCCCAACGACTTCCTGTTCTTCCCCGAGCGCTACGGCAGCCACAAGGAGCTGATGCACCGGCAGATCGACACCGTCCGGTCGCTGTGGCGCGGCGAGCCGTACCAGGGCCGCAACGGCAACGGTGAGCCGATCGAGGTGACCCTCCACCCGCGCCCGCTGCAGGACCTGCCGCCGATGTTCACCGCGATCGTCGGCAACCCGGACAGCTTCCGCGAGGCGGCCCGGCACGACCTCGGCGTCATCACCAACCTGATGACCCAGGACGTCGCCCAGCTGGCCGAGAACATCGCCGTCTACCGGCGCACCCGCGCCGAGCACGGCCTCGACCCCGAGGCCGGCCGGGTGGTCGTGCTGGTGCACACCTACCTGGGCACCGACCTGGCCACCGCCCGCGAGCAGGCCTACCGGCCGTTCTGCCACTACCTGCGCTCCTCGCTCTCGCTGTTCGGGCAGATGGCCAACAGCCTGGGCCTGACCCTGGACTTCGCGAACGCCCGCGAGGAGGACCTGGAGTACGTGCTGGAGCGCGCGTACGAGCGGTACTGCGCCTCCCGCGCGCTGATCGGCACGCCGGAGAGCGTCCAGGGGGTGCTGTCCGAGCTGCGGGCGGCCGGCGCCGACGAGATCGCCGCCTTCGTGGACTTCGGCCTCTCCCCCGAACTGGTGGCGACCGGGCTGCCGCAGCTCGACGTCCTGCGCCGGGACACCCTGCGCGGCGCCCGACTGTCGTACGCCCAGCAGCGGATGTGGTTCCTGCACCGGATGCTGCCCGACGGCGGCCAGTACAACGAGGTCAAGGCGATCGCCCTGGACGGCCCGCTCGACCCCCAGGCGCTGGACACCGCGCTGCGCCGGCTGGTCGAACGCCACGTGGCGCTGCGCACCGTCTTCCGGGAGCAGGACGGCGAACCGTTCCAGCAGGTGCTGGCGCCGCCCGCCGGCCCGGTCCTTCAGCGGATCACGGCCGACCCGGCCGCCGAGGACGCCGTCGCCGACCTGGTCGCCGCCGAGGGCGCGCACCGCTTCGACCTGGCCGAGGGCCCGCTGTTCCGGGCCCTGCTGCTGGAGCAGGCGGCCGAGCGGCACGTGCTGGTCCTGTCGATGCACCACATCGTGATCGACACCCTGTCCACCGTGGTGATCACCCGCGAGCTGGGCGAGCTGTACCTGGCCGCCCAGGAGGGCCGGGCCGCCCACCTGCCGGTGCTGACCACCGGCCCGGCGGCCGAGGCCGCCCGGGAGCGGGCCCGGGTCGCCGAGGGCGAGTACGACGAGAGCCTGGCCCACTGGCGCAAGGTGTTCGGCGGCGGCGACCTGCCGGTGCTGGCCCTGCCCACCGACCGGCCGCGCCCCGCGGTGCCGGACGGCCGCGGCCGCTCCTTCGTCCACCACCTGCCCGCCGAACTCTCCGACGGCCTGAGGGAGTTGGCCCGGTCCAAGCGCTCGACCCTGTTCATGGTGCTGCTGACCGGCTTCGCCGGCGTCCTGCAGCGCTACGCCGGCCAGGACGAGATCGTGCTGGGCACCCCGGTGGCCAACCGGGCCGAGGGCACCGAGGACCTGGTCGGGTTCTTCGTCAACACGCTGGCGCTGCGCCTGGACCTGTCCGGCGAGCCGGCCTTCGCCGAGGCGCTGGGCCGGGTCCGGTCCACCGCGCTGGACGCCTACGAGCACCAGCAGCTGCCCTTCGAGGTGCTGGTGCAGGAGCTGAACCCGCAGCGCGACACCAGCCGCAACCCGCTGTTCCAGGTCATGGTCGAGTTCGAGAACCACATGGTCTTCGAGCTGGACCTGCCCGGGGTGACGGCCCGACCGCTGGACCACGTCGCCGACCGCGCCGCCTTCGACCTGACGCTCTTCCTGACCAGCCTGCCCGACGGCATCCGCTGCCACGTGGAGTACGCCGACACCCTGTTCGACCGGGCCACCGTCGACCGGCTGCTCGGCGCCTTCGAGCGGCTGCTCACGGCCGCGGTAGCCGACCCGGAGCGGCCGCTCGCCGAACTGGCCGTGGCGCCCGCCGACACCGCCCTGGAGTGCGGACCGGCCGCCGCCCAGGACCCCGAGCACCCGCTGGCCACCATCGCCGCGACCGCGGCCGAGCGGCCCGAACAGACCGCGGTGGTCGCCGCCGACGGCAGCGAGACGGACTACCGGACGCTGCTGGCCCGCTCCGAGGACCTGGCCGGCCGGCTGCTCGCGGCCGGCGTCCGCGAGGGCAGTCGGGTGGGCGTGCTACTCCCCCGCTCGCTGGACCTGGTGGCCGGGCTGCTCGCCATCCTGCGCCTCGGCGCCGTCCACGTCCCGGTCGACGTCCTCCAGGGCCCCGAGCGCTGCCGGCTGATCGTCCAGGACAGCGCGCCGGTCGTGCTGCTCACCACCACGGACGACGCCCCGAAGGAGCTCGGCCTGACCGTGCCGACGGTGCTCACCGGCACCGCCCCGGCCGACGCCGACCCCGCCGCGCTGCCCCCGCTGCCGGCCCCCTCGGCACAGGCGCCCGCGTACCTGCTGTACACCTCCGGGTCCACCGGCCGCCCCAAGGGCGTGCTGATGCACTCGCTGGCCCTGGCCCACTTCGTGGCCTGGAACGTCGCCGACCACCCCGCGGCCCGCACCCTCCAGTACGCCTCCTGCGGGTTCGACGTCAGCGTCCAGGAGATCCTCACCACGCTGGCCGGCGGCGGCACCCTGCTGCTGATCGAGGAGGAGACCCGCTACGACGTGACGGCGCTGGCCGCCGTCGTCCGGGCCACCCGGGCCGAACGGGTCCACCTGCCGTACACCCCGCTGGCCGCACTGGCCGACGCGCTCGGCGAGGAGCCGGTGCCGCACCTGCGGGAGCTGATCTCGGGCGGCGAGCAGGTGCTGCTCACCCCCGGGCTGCGGGCCTTCCTGGGCCGCAACCCCGGCTGCCGGCTGGTCAACCACTACGGCCCGACCGAGACCCACGCGCTGACGGCCGGTGAGATCGAACCGGACGGCCCGGAGTACGCGTCGATCGGCCGCCCGACCCCGGGCAGCCGGATCGTGCTGCTCGACGCCTCCGGACGCCGGGTGCCGCCCGGCGCGGTCGGCGAGATCCACGCCCTCGGCGTCCAGGTCGGCATCGGCTACATCGGCCGCGACGAGGAGAGCGCCGCCGTCTTCACCGACACCCCCGACGGCCGAAGCTACCGCACCGGCGACCTCGGCCGCTGGCGCCCGGACGGCCGGCTGGAGTACCTCGGCCGGGCCGACCGCCAGGTCAAGGTGCGCGGCTACCGGGTCGAGCCGGGCGAGATCGAGACCGTGCTGCTGGGCCTGCCCGGCGTGCACGCCGCCGCCGTGACGGCGCGCCGCACCCCGGCGGGCACCGTTCTCGCCGGGTACGTCGGATGCGCGGCCGCCGACCTGCCCGGGATCGCCGACCGCCTGGCCGACCTGCTGCCCGACTACATGGTCCCGAGCCTCTGGGCCACCGTCGACACTCTGCCGTTCACCCCGCACGGCAAGCTGGACACCGCCGCCCTGCCCGAGCCGCGCCCGCTCGGCGCGGACGAGCCGCAGGCCGCCCCGGCCACCGGGCTGGAGCGCACCCTGCAACAGCTCTGGGAGGAGGAGCTCGGCCGCCCCGCCGGGGTGGAGACCTCCTTCTTCGACCTCGGCGGGCACTCCCTGGCCGCCACCCGGCTGCTGAACCGGGTCCGCGAGGAGACCGGCGTACGGATCGGCGTGCTGGACTTCTTCCGCCGCCCGACCATCCGCGCGATGGCCGCCCACCAGCCGGCCGCCGAGCAGGCCCCGGCCCCGGCCTTCGAGGAGGGCACCCTGTGAGCACGGCGGAGGAGAACGAGGAGGGGTGGGCGCGGCTCCTCAAGCTGCTCGACGAGCGCGAGATCGTGCTGCGCACCACCGGTGAGAAGCTCGGCTACCTGGCCCCCGCGGGGGCGATGGACGAGGAGGTCACCGGCCTCGTCCGGGCCCACCGCGACCGGCTGCTGACCACCCTCACCGGCGACGGGGCGGCGCTGTCCGCCGCCCCCGCCGGGGTGACCCAGTGGCGGCTGCGCAAGGCCCACCGCGCGGCGGCCGATCCGGCGGTGTGGAACATCACCCACCGGATCACCCTGCGCGGGCCGCTGGAGCCCGAGCGGCTGGCCGCCGCGCTGACGGCGGTGACCGAGCGGCACGAGAGCCTGCGGACCCGGTTCCTGGAGACCGAGCTCGGGGGGCTCCAGCAGGTGCTCCCGAACACCCCGCTGGACGTCCCGGTCGACGACCTGCGCGGGCTCGCGCCCGCCGAACGGGACGCGGCCCTCGCCGCGGCCCTGGAGGCCGAGGTCGCCCGCCCGTTCGACCTGACCGCACCCCCGCTGCTGCGTGCCCGGCTGCTGCGCCCGGCGGCGGAGGAGTGGGTGCTGCTGCTGACCATCCACCACATCGCGGTGGACGGCTGGTCGCTGGCCACCGTGCTGGCCGACCTGAGCGCGCTCTACCGTACGGGCGGGCCGCTGCCCGGCGAGGCCGGCCGGATGACCGACCACGCCTGCTGGGAGCGGACGGTGGTCAACCGGGCCTCCATGGCGGCGGCCGCCGACCACTGGGCCGAGGTCCTCGGCGGCGCCTCGCTCGCGGCGGACCTGCCCACCGACCGGCCGCGTCCCGAGCAGCGCTCCGGGCTCGGCGAGACGGCCGAGTTCCGGGTCCCGGCGGCGGTGGCCGAGGCGGTCGGGCGCTACGCCGCCGCCCGGTCCACCACCGCCTCGGCCGTCGTCGTCGCCGCGTTCGCCCGGCTGCTCGGCTCGCTCAGCGGCGCGTCGGAGACGCTGATCCTGCTCTCCAACGCCAACCGCAGGCGGCCGGCCGACGAACGGGTGGTCGGCCTGCTCACCAGCAGCATGCCGATCCTGGTGCCCACCCGGAGCGAGAGCGGCTTCGGGGCCCTGGTGGACCACGCCGCCGAGGCGATCGCCTCCGCCCTCGACCACTCCCTGATGCCGTTCGGCCTGCTGGTCGAACCGCTGCGGGAGCGCGGCGTCCCCATGCCCGTCGGCTACCCGCAGGTCGTACTCGCCGTCCAGAGCACCCCGCCGATCGGCCTCGACCTCCCCGGCCTGACCGCCGAGATCGAGGACATCCCCGGCCACTCCGCCCGCGCCGACTGCGCGTTCTCGCTCACCCCGGACGCCGACGGCTACCTCGGGCAGGTCGAGTACGACGCCGACCTGTTCGACCCGGGCACCGTCCGGGGCTGGCTGGACGCCCTGGTCGAGGACCTGGCCCGGCAGTTGGAGGTCCCGCTCGGGTGACCGGACAAACCCGGAGGCCCCGGTGGGCGGTACGCCGCCCACCGGGGCCTCCGGGCATTCGGGGGACGCCAGTCAGCACCCCGGGTTCAGCGGCCAGTACGGTCCGTCGGGCCGGTCGAGCCACACCCGCTGCCCGCTGCTGGTGATGCTGAACCCGTAACGCTCGCGGGTCGGGCGGCCGTTCGCGGCGTACAGGCGGTGGGCTGCTTCGAGCTCGGACCATAGGAGGCGCGGCCCGGCCTCGGCCACGGAGCCGTCGGGCCGCAGCTCTGCGATCGATCCCGCGCCGTCCCACAGGCAGGCGCCGACCGGCCGCCCGTCGTCCAGGTCGTAGTTCCATCCGAGCGGGCCGAGGGCGATGCTCACCAGGAACCGGAAGTGCTCGTCCACGACGACGTCGGGGCCGAGTTCCGACGGGCGTGCGCCGACAGTGGGCAGGGCCGGGCGGCGGATGACGCCGCGGCCCCCGACCGTGCGCAACGGAATGAAGTAGGCGCCGGTCGGCAGGAACCGGCCGCCGGCCTCGGTGGCACCGGTCTTCTCCGCGCGGACGACGCCCGCGCCGAGCGGAGCGACGATCACACCGCCCCCCGCGAGCGCCTGCAGCCACGTCGTCGGAATGTGGTCGAGCCCGCAGGTGGCGATGATCGCGCCGAACGGGCCACCCGCATCGGTGAGGGTGGCCCCGTCGGCGGTGACCACGGTCGGCCGATAGGGCGTCGAGTCGAGCCGGCGCCGGGCCTCGGCCGTCACGTCCGGGTCGACGTCGACTGTCACGACCCGATCGGAGCCGTAGCGGTGGGCGAGCAGTGCGGCGTTGTAACCGGTGCCGGTACCGATCTCCTTCACCGGGCCGTCGACATCGTCGCCGAGCGCCTGCAGCATCGCGGCCATCAGCGACGGTTGTGTGGACGACGACGCGGCGTTCCCGCCGATCAGGTGGGTGACGAGGGGCCGGTTCGCGTAGACGGCCCGCAGCCACCCGGCGGCGTGGTCGGGGTCGTCGCCGGCAATCCGCTGCTGCCGGCCGTCAGGGCCCTGCCGGTAGAAGTACGGCACGAACAAGTGGCGGGGGACGTCGCGGAACGCGCGCTGCCACGCGGGGTCGGCCAGGGAGCCGTCGGCGGTGAGCGCGTCGACCAGTGCGGCACGCAGGGCGTCGGCAGTCGGCTCGGCGGTGGTGGTCACAAGGTGCCCTTCTGGAGCAGGTCGGCCAAGGCGGTGGTGATGGCATCGCGGGTGCAGTCGATCCACGCCCACTGCCCACCCGGATTCACGTCGACCAGCCAGTGCGTTCCGACCTGGTCCACGATCAGGTCGACGGCGGCATAGACGAGTCCGAGGCGCCACAGCATGTCCAGGATGCCCGTCCGGATGGGCGCGGGGAGGCAGATCGGGGAGTATGCGAGGCGCTTGGAGTCGGTGCGCCAGTCGAGCCGCCCGGGGCCGTCCGGGGCGTCGATCCTGACGGGGAACAGTCGGCCGGCCACGCAGGTCACGCGGACTTCGTAGGCCTTGTCGGTGATCTCCTGCTGGTACAGGTGCGCGGTGAGGGCCACCCGCGGGTCGTCCCACCGGTCGGCGGGAACGCGGGTGGTGTAGATCTGCCCGCGCTGCCCGTTCTCGGTGTGGACGATCCCGCCGAGCACCTTCGTGACGATCCTGCCCCGGCACCGGTCCGCGAAGTCCCGCACCGCGGCGGGGTCGTTGGTCACCAAGGTCGCCGGGACCTGCAGGCCGGACTCCGCGGCGGCGGTGAGCTGTGCGGGCTTCGTACAGTCGGCGTTGCGCTCGGGACGGTTGACCCACAACACCTGCGGCAGGGAGCCGAGGACGCCGGCGAACCCGCGCTTCGCCTGCCCTGCGGCGAACCGCTGTTCCGGGCCGGACATGCTGTCGGGAAATCGGAACGTGGTGGGCTTGCGCCACCACACGGAGGTGAGCTCGGACAGGTCGATCCCTCGCAGGGGCCCGACGACGGTGCCGCCCCACGCACCGTCGGGCCCCAGCTCGGCACGCATGGTGATGCGCTGCGGGAAGTCCGCCACATCGGTGCGCCAGAACGGAACGCCTCGGGCGTTGAGCTCACGCAGGACGTAGTCGGCGGTGGGGTCGAGATCCTGGGTGATGACGAGCACGCGGGGCGGGACGCCCCGCGTACTCCCGGTGCCGTGGGTCATCAGTCGTCGTTCTGGTCGAAGTCGACGCTGATCACGGTCTGGCCGTCGCTCTCGGTCTGGCACCCCGACCCTTCCATGGTCGGCATGTCCAGGGCCACGCGGCCGTCGATCAGGGACAGCTGCGTGTGCGGGTCGACGGTGACGGGGGGCAGCGGCATGACGGTCACGGGGTTGGTGACGGCGTCGAGCCCGAACGGTCGGGTGGCGAGCGGGCCGGACGGCTCGGTGTCGATGCCCATGCTCAGGGTGGGCAGTCGGTCGGTCAGGACGGACATGGTGGCGCTCCCTCGTTCTCGTTCGGACCGGTCCTCCCAGGGGGCGAGGATCGGTGGTGGTGCCGACGGCCGCACACGGGACGCCAGTCCGTGGACCGGGCTCCCCTCCCTGCGGACAACACCCGCACCACTCTGAGTGACGCAACGAAATCGTACGGTGACGACTCCTGGGTGAGGGGGACACCCTGTCCCCCTCACCCACCGTGTACCGGCGTTCACCCGCAGCGGAGCCTGGTGCCCCAACTGCCCGCCGCCCTACCGTGGAACGGCTGTCGCCACCGGCTGTTCGTCCGGTTGAGGCACTTTCCCGGTGGCGGCGCCCAGCCGAGGAGATGCACATGTCCGATCTGCCCGAGGAACTCACCCCCGGTGAGCGCATCCGCATCATGCGCGAGCGTCGCGGGATGACGCGCCCCGTGCTCGCCGGCCTGGTCGGCCGCAGCACTGATTGGCTCAAGAAGATCGAGAGCGGAGAACGCGCGATCAGCAGTCACGCGATACTGCTCAAACTTGCGTTCGCACTCGACGTGACCGATCTGTCAGTGCTGACCGGACCGGCCGGAGCCGCGCAGCCGGTCAGCACCGGCCGACTGTTCCACCCCGCGTCGACAGCCATCTGGTCGACCCTCCTCGAACGCGGAACCCGGCCGCCGGCACCGGTCCCGGCGGGGATGACCTCCGCGACCTACGCCGCCGATGTCGACGCCGGGTGGCGCCTGTGGCACCAGGCGGCGAACAACCGGACCGCCGTCGGGAACATCGCCCCGGACCTGATCCGGCACGGGGAGTCGCTGGCCCGCTCGGCCGGCGGCGACGACCGCCGCACCGCACTGGTGGGGCTCGCCTCGGCGTACCGGCTCGCGCAGCAGGTGATTGCGTACATCGGCCCGGCAGAGGCCGTGTGGATGCTCGGCGATCGTGCCATGGCAGCCGCCGCCGACGCCGACGACCCGGCCGCCATGGGCGCCGCCGCATGGAACCTCGCGAACACCATGCGCGCCGTCGGTGAGCACGAAGGCGCCATGCTGATGGTGACCACGGCAGCCGACCGGCTGCGCCCGCACCTCGCCGACGGACCGCAGCACTGGCGGGGCCTGTACGGGGCGCTGCACCTGCACGCGGCGATCACCGAGGCGCGGGACGGCCGGGACGGGATGGCGTGGAACCATTGGGACACGGCCGACAAGGTCGCGAAGTCACTGCCGGCCGGGTACACCGAGCTGTCGACGGTGTTCGGGCGGGCGAACGTCGACCTTCACGCGGTCAGCATCTCCACCGAGCTGCGGAGCTCAGGCAAGGCACTGTCGCTGGCGGACGAGATCGACCCTGACTCGATCCCGTCGACGGAGCGCCGAACCAGGCTGTGGGTGGATGCGGCCCGGTCGCACATGCATCGGGGCGACCGGACCGCCGCGCTGCACGTGATGGGGATCGCGCTGCGGATCAGCCCGGAGACGGTCCGGTTCACACCCCAGGCTCGTTCGGTCGCGGCCGAGTTGTGGCGGAAGTCGCCGCGCGCGATGCGAGCGGAGACCTTGGAGCTCGCCGAGGCGGTGGGGATCACGACCGGCGTGTGACCCGAGGCGCAGCCCCAACCCCGGAAGGTGACAACCGACCCCATCGCGCAGGGAGATCAGATAGCCAACTGGAAGAGATCTGGAACTTCCGGTTCGACGAGCAGACTTGAGCAAGGAGATCCAGTCGCGATGATCGAGGCGAACACGCGACGAGGCCACAGGCGTCGGACCCGCGGCGAGCCGGTCGCGCGCACCGGGGCGCCGGAGGAGGCCGTCGCCCTTTCGGAGGGCCTCGGCCCGACGATCTGAGGCGACGGACGCGGAGGACCGCTATCAGCACAACGGGCTTCCGCTGCATGGGAAGTCGGACCGGCCGACTTCCCATGCAGCGGGTGGGCTCCGTGGGCCACCCCGGCCTCAGGAGCGTCGGCGGCCGTTCCGGCGGGCGAGACGGAACACGGCGACACCGACGCCCACGCAGAGCAGGGCGCTCATCAGCAGGGCCGGTGTGCTGCTCCCGGTCTCGGGGAGTTGGCCCCCACCGTGGCCGGGCGCCGGACCGGGCGAGTGGTGGTGGCTCGGGCCGCCCGTGGGCGACGGGCCGTGGGACGCCGTGTGGCTCGGACCGGTCGTCGGGGACGCCGAGTGGGTGGGAGAGGTAGTCGGGGACGGCGAGTGGGTGGGAGAGGTAGTCGGGGACGGCGAGTGGGTGGGAGAGGTAGTCGGGGACGGCGAGGAGGACGGGGACGGCGAGGGGGAGGGCGAGGAGGACGGGGACGGGGACGGCGAGGGGGAGGCGCAGGCGACCTCCTCGATCACGACCTCCCCGTTGCCGCTGCGCGCTCCGGTGGTGAAGGTCGCGGCGGCCGGGCCGAGGCTGGAGCCGCCGCCTCCCCCGCCGCCGTCGAGCGTGGTCGCCGTGGAGGAGCCGCCGGCGCCGCCCCCGTGGGCCCCGCCGCCGCCTCCGCCGCCGGTGCCCATGTGGGGGTCGCCGATGTTGACGGCCGCGTCGCCGCCCTTGGTGCCGGTGGCGCTGCCGCCCGCGAAGCCGTCGTGGTCGAACTCGGTGGTGGCGGTTCCACCCGCGCCACCCGCTCCCCCGTTGCCGCCGGACTTGCCGCCCTTGCCCGCCGCGCTCTGCCCGGTGTCGGCCCCGTCGGTTCCGGCCTGCCCGCCGGCGCCGCCGGACGCGGTTCCGTCGTTGGTGAAACTGCCGGCACCTCCGCCGCCGCCACCCGCGATGATCAGCGCGCTGCCACCCGTCGTCACGGTGGTGGCGCCGCCGCCGCCGGCACCGATGGCGCCGTTGCCGGGCCGGTGCTCCGTGTTGAAGGAGCCGCCCTGGCCGCCACCGCCGTACCCGCCGTAGGCCAGGCTGCCGGGGACGGAGAGGTCGCCTCCGCTGCCCGCCTGCCCCACGTCGACGGTCAGCACCTGACCGCTCGTGACCTGGACCGTGGCCCGGACCTGACCGCCCTTCCCGCCGGGCGACCCGTAGACGGCGTTCCCTCCCGCACCGCCGGAGGCTTGCACCACCAGCTCGCAGATCCCTTCGGGGACCACGTACTGCTCGGGCGCGCCCTTGTAGTCGAACGTGTGGATTCCGGGGGCCGCAGACGCCTGGTGCGGGGCGCAGACGAGAAGGGCCGCCAGGGCGGCCGAGGCGGCGATTCCACCGGTTCCGTAGTGGATGTTTCTCATACAAACCTTGTAATCGAGCCGCGTTCCTCTCGAGGGGCAACACACGGCGCCGTCCGGGTGAACCGTGCGGGGCGGGAGCACGCCACCGTCGAGTGGGAATCATCAACCCTCCCCGAGAGCACGGGAGTTGGTGGCCTCCGTCGCTCGGGCCACCTGACCGGCCGTCGGCCCGGCATCGCGATCCCGGAGGGGGCTTCCGGCCCCGGAAAGCCGGTCGGCACCGGAAAACCCGTTGGATGCGACAGTCCCGCCGATGGTAAACATGTGACATGTTACAAGGCACCCTCATCACCCTCCGGGCCCGTCACGACGCCGACCTCCCGGTCCTCCTGGCCGAGTTGTACGACGACGTGGCGACCCGCGCCCGGGCCGACACCCGGCCCTGGCGTCCCATCCCGCCCGGCTCGGCGGACTCCCCGTACGTCGTTCCCGGGCCGTCCGACGAGGCCGCCTGCTTCTCCGTGGTCGAGACGGCCTCCGGGCAGCTGGCCGGCGAGGCCCTGCTGTGGGGCATCGACGCCCACAACCGCAGCGCCCACCTGGGCCTCGCCCTCCTGCCGGGTCACCGGGGGCGCGGGCTCGCCCCGGACGTCCTGCGGGTGCTCTGCCACTACGCCTTCCCGGTGCTCGGCCTGCGCCGCCTCCAACTGGAGACCCTGGCGGACAACACCCCGATGCTCCGGGCCGCCGCCACGGCCGGCTTCACCGTCGAGGGGCGGCTGCGCCAAGCCGCCTGGGCGTACGGGGAGTTCGTGGACCAGCTGGTACTCGGGCTGCTGGCCGAGGAGTGGCAGGGGTGAGCGACGGCCCGTCCGGGCTGCGGCCCCTCCCCCACGGCTACACCAACCGCACCGCGGGCGACGGCACAGTCGTCGTGAAACGGTACGAGGGGCCGGACGCCGAGGAGCGGCGCCGGCGCGAGCACCGGCTGCTGTCCCTGCTGCACGGGCTGCTGCCGGTTCCCCCGGTGCTCGGCACCGAGCCGGGCGCCATCACGCTCGGCCACCTGCCCGGAGTGCCCGCGCAGGACCTGCTGGACGCCGGGCACGGCGCGCAGGTCCTGGCCGCCTGCGGGCGGGTGCTGCGACGGCTCCAGGCTGTCGACCCCGGCGTGGCCGGCGACGGTCCGGCGCCCCCGGGTTCGGTGCTGGCGCACGGGGACTTCGGGCCCAACAACCTGCTGCTGGACCCGGCGACCTTCGCCGTCACCGGCCTGCTGGACTGGGAGTTCGCCCATCTCGGCGAGCCGGTGGAGGACCTGGCCTGGTGCGAGTGGATCGTCCGCATGCACCACCCGGCCCGGGCGGGCGCCCTGCACCACCTCTTCGACGCGTACGGGCAGCCGGTGCCGCCCTGGCCGCGGCGCCGGACCGCCATGCTCGCCCGGTGCGCCCGGCTGGAGGAGTTCTGCCGCCGGGGCGACCTGGGCGGGCCGGGGGTACGGCAGTGGCAGGAGCGCGGGCGCCTGACGGCGGGCTGGCCGGAGCAGCCGGGGCCGCCCTCCTGACCCAGGCGGGGCGGGCGCTCCGGGCGCTCGCACAGCGGGTCGTGACGATCTGTGAGACGGATCTGGCGCACGCCTCGACCAGTCCGATACGGTCTGGACCAATCAGCGGGCGATCTTCCTGTGGCATCGTTCCGCCACGCTCCGAACGCCTCCGGGAGTCGTCATCAGCGCCCGACCCGCCTCCGTTCCGCTCACCCTCCCGGCGCTCCTGGACCACCGGGCGGCGCTCCATCCCGAACGCACCGCGCTGCTGGTACCCGGCGGCGGGAGTCTCACCTACGGCCGGTGGCGCGAGCGGGCGGTGCGGGCCGCGCACGGGCTGGCCGGGGCGGGCGTGCGGCCCGGGGACACGGTGGCGCTGCTGTTCACCAACCGGGAGTGGGACGCGTACGCCGTGGCGTTCCTGGCCGCCCACTACGCGGGTGCGGCCGGGCTGGTGATCCGCGAGGACTTGGCCCCGGCCGATGTGGAGCGGCTGGTCGAGGCGGCCGGGGCGCGCTGGGCGGTCGCCGGGAACGGCCCGCGCACCGCGCTGCCCACCTTCGCGCTCGAAGGACTCGACGGCCTCGGCGGTCTCGACACGCCGGACACGCCGACCCCGGACGAGCCGCCGCACCGGGTCGCCCCCGGGGACCTGGCCCAGGTCATCGGGACCTCCGGCACGACCGGCACCCCGAAGGGCGTCCGGGCCGCGCACGCGAGCCTGACCGCCGGTCTGGTCCTCGACCCCCGCCCCCGCCCGTACGCGCACTCGCGGCACGCGGTGCACGCCTTCCCGATCGGCACCAACGCCGCCCAGGCGGTGCTGGTGAACGCGCTGACCGCGCAGCCCACGACGATCTGCCTGCCGCGCTTCGACGCCGAGGAGTTCGGGCGGGTGGTCGAGGAGTCCGGCGCGGGCACGGTCTTCCTGGTGCCGTCGATGGCGGTGGAACTGCTGAACTCCGGGGTCGCCGACCGCCGGGACCTCGGCAGCGTCCGGCTGGTCGGGTCCACCGCCGCCGCACTCCCGCCCGCCGTCGCCGCCGGGCTGTCCGCCGCCCTGCCGAAGGCGACGGTCGTCAACACCTACACCTCGGCCGAGGCCGCCCCCGCGCAGATCTCCGCGGTGGTGGACCCGGGCCGTCCGGGTTCGCTGGGCCGCCCGACCGACCCGGCCGACCTGCGGATCCTGGACGAGGCCGGGGAGCCGGTGCCGCCCGGCGGGACCGGCGAGATCTGGCTGCGCCAGCCCGGCCCGCCGCGCGGGTACGCCGGGGCGGCCTCCGACGCCGTCTTCCGCGACGGCTGGGTGCGGATGGGCGACCTCGGCCGACTGGACGGGGACGGCTACCTCCACCTCGTCGACCGGGAGAGCGACATCGTCAAGTCCGGTGCGCTGAAGGTCTCCACACTGCGGATCGAGGCCGTGCTGCACGAGCACCCGCAGGTCGCCGACGCGGCCGCGCTCGGCCTGCCGCACCCGGTGATGGGACAGGTGCCGGTCGCCGCCGTGGTCCCGCGACCGGACGGAATCGACCTCGACGGCCTGCGGCTGTTCCTGAGCGAGCGGCTCGCCAGGCCCGAACTGCCGGTACGCGTCCTGGTGTTGGACTCCCTGCCGCGCAACCCGAGCGGCAAGGTGCTCAAGCACGAGCTGCGGACCGCGTTCGAGGAGCCCGCCCCGACGACCGGACGGGCCCCGGAGACGGATCGGGAGCTCGCCCTGGCCGGCCTGTGGCGGGCCGTGCTGGGACGGCCGGTCCGGGCGGTGGAGGAGGAGTTCTTCGCCCTCGGCGGGGACTCGTTCCGCGCCGTCCAGCTGGCCGCCGCGATCTCCGCCGAGTTCGGTGTGGCAGCCCGTACGGCGCTGGTCTTCGAGCGCCCCTCGCTCCGCGCCCAGGCGGCCTGGCTGGAACGGGCCGAGACGTCGGCGGCCGGGACGGTGGAGCGGTCCGGGGCCGAGGTATCGGACTTCCTCCGCTCGCTGCGCGCACAGCGGCACGACCTGCCGCTCACCTCCCAGCAGGAGAACTTCCTGCGCTGGATGGCCGAGGCCCCGGGCCGCAACGTCGGCGCGGTGGCGGTGATGTTCCGGGTGACGGAGGGCCTGCGGACGGACGTCCTGGCCGACGCCCTCCACGAGGCGATCCGCCGCCATCCCGCGCTGCGGACCAGGTTCGTCCCGGTGCCCGGCGCCGAACCGGGGGTGCTGCGGGCCGTCCTGGACGACGAACCGCACGCGGACGTGGTGCTGGTGGAGGCGCCCGGCGCGAGCGACGACGAGGTGTCGGCGCGGCTGGTCGCCGTGCGCGACCGGCTGACGGACGTCGCCGCGGGGCCGATGACCAGGCTGGCCGTGGTGAGCCGCGGGCCGGCGGACCACGTCGTCCTGCTGGCCGTCCACCACCTCGTCAGCGACGGCTGGTCGCTGGGGGTTCTCCTGCGCGAGCTGGGGGTGGCGTACTCGGCGCTGTGCCACGGGCGCCGGGTGCCGGCCGCCCGGCCCGGCCCGGAGTACGGCGAGCTGGTGGAGTGGTCGAACGCCCACTGGCCGGCGTCCCGGACGCACTTCGGGACGGCGCTCGCGCACGCGCCCGCCGCGGTCGACCCCTTCCCGGGGCGCCGGCACACCGAGGTGGTGCTGAGCGCCGCCCACGCGTTCACGGTGCCCCCGGCGGCGGCGGACGCGCTACGGGCCAGGGCGGCGGAGCTGGGGGCCACGCCGTTCCTCGCGGTGGCGGCGGTCTGGAGCGGCCTGCTGGCCGCCCGCAGCGGACAGCCGGACCTCGTCCTCATGACGCCGGTGCCCGGGCGGACCCGGCCGGAGGCGGAGCGGGCGGTCGGCTGTTTCGTGCAGTCGCTGCTGGTGCGGGTGGACGTGTCGGGCGCGCCGGGGTTCGCCGAACTGCTCGACCGCGTCCGGTCCGCCGCCACCACGGCGCTCGACCACCAGCTGTACCCGTTCGCGGAGTTCAGCCCGCTGGTGCCGTTCGCGGCCTGGCTGCGGTACGAGAACTGGAGCGCGCCGGCCCAGCTGCCGGGGGTGGCCTGCGCGGCCTGGGAGCTGCCCCGCAACGCCACCGTGCCGTACCCGCTGCCGGGCGGTGACCGGCACGTCCCCGAACTGGCGGTCACCGAGCAGCCGGACGGCGCGCTGCGGTGCTGGCTGCGGTACAACGAGCACGCCTTCGAGGCGGCGACGGTGTCGGCGCTGGCCGACGACCTCGCCGCGGCGCTGGCCGGGGCGGCCGGCATCTGACAGGAGGCAAGCGGGGGTGCGGCCGTCACCGGCCGCACCCCCGGACCATTCGGCCGCCCGCTCAGCCGGAGAGGCGCCCGGCCGCCTCCTCCTCGCTGAGCGCGTCGATCTCGGCGATCAGCAGCGCCTCGATCCGGGCCGCGAGGGCGGCCGGTGTGCTGCTCTCGAACACCTCGCGGATGGGGATGTCGAGTCCGATCCCGGCCCGGATCCGCGCGGCGACCCGGGTGACCAGGAGCGAGTCCCCGCCGAGCGCGAGGAAGTCGTCGAACACCCCGACCCGCGGCACGCCGAGGACCTCCTGCCACAGCTCGGTGACCAGCTGCTCGGCGTCGGTGCGCGGCGCGACGTAGCCCGACCCGGCGGCCGGCCCGGGGTCGGGCAGGGCCGCGAGGTCGGGCTTGCCGTTCGGGGTCAGCGGCAGCCGGGCCAGGGTGACGACGGCGTCCGGGACCATGTAGGCGGGAAGCCGTACGGCGAGGTGCTCGCGCAGCTCGGCCGCTCCGGGCTCGGCCCCCGGGCGCGGGACGGCGTACGCCAGCAGCCGACGGCCGTCGCGGACCAGCACGGCGGCCTGCGCGACGCCCGGGTGCGCGGTCAGCGCGGACTCGATCTCGGCGGGCTCGATCCGGTAGCCGCGGAGCTTCAGCTGCGCGTCGCCGCGCCCCAGGAACTCCAGCCGGCCGTCCGCCCGCCACCGGGCCCGGTCTCCGGTGCGGTACATCACGCCGCCGGCGAAGGGGTCGGGCACGAAGGCCGTCGCGGTCAGGTCGGGACGGCCCAGGTAGCCCCGGGCCAGGCCGCTGCCGCCGATGTACAGCTCGCCCTCGGAGCCCCGGGGCAGCAGTCCGCCGTGCTCGTCCAGCACGTGGAGCCTGACGCCGGGCAGCGGGCGGCCCAGCGAGGGCCGGCGGTCGGTGTCGGCGGCCGTCAGCTCGGCCGCGGTGACGATCACGGTGGCCTCGGTGGGGCCGTAGGTGTTGACGAGCCGGACCGCGTCCCCGTGCCGCCGGCGCCAGCGGGCGACCGTACCGGCGCGCGCCTCGGAACCGCCGATGACGACCAGGCGCAGCGCGTCCGGCCAGCTGGTCCCGTCGTCCAGGCCGACGAGTTCCTCCCAGTACGCGGTCGGCAGGTCGAGCACGGTGACGGTCCGGCCGGCCGGACCGGCCAGCAGGTCGGGCAGGGTCCGGCCGCCGCCGGGCAGGAGCACCACGCACGCCCCGGCCGCGAGGGCCGGCCAGAGCTCCTCCACGTGGGTGTCGAAGCCGAGGGAGGCGAACTGGACGATCCGGTCGTCGGGGCCCAGCGCGTAGCCGTCCGGGCCCGCCATCCAGTCGACCCGGGCGGAGACCGCCGGGTGGTCGACCGCGACGGCCTTCGGCGCCCCGGTGGACCCGGAGGTGTAGAGGACGTAGGCGAGGGCCCGCGGGTCGGGCGGGGCGAGGTCGGCGGTCCCCGCCCCCGGCAGGTCCGTGCCGGTGAGGGTGAGGACGGCGTCGGCCTCCCGGACCATCAGGGCGCGGCGCTCCTCGGGGTGGGCCGGGTCGAGCGGGAGGTAGGCGGCACCGGCCTTCCAGACCGCCGTCAGGGCCACCACCAGGTCGAAGGAGGGCGCCATCGACACCGCGACCACCTGGCCGGCCACCGGGCCGAGCCGGCGGGCCAGTTCGGTGGACCGCCGGTCGAGTTCGGCGTAGGACAGCGTCCGTCCGTCGCACTCGAGGGCCGGCGCGTCCGGTCGGGCGGCGGCCTGCTCGGCGAACCGCTCCAGCACCGTCCGTGCGGCGGCCGGAGCGGCCGGGCCCGCCCCCAGGGCGAGCAGCGCCGCCCGCTCCTCTGCGCCGACGAACCAGTCGCCGTGCAGGGGGAGTTCCGGGTCCTCGACGATCCGCGCGTACAGCTCGCGGCACCGGTCGCCGAGCGCCTCGACGGTCCCCCGGTCGAACAGCTCGCGGTCGTAGCAGAAGGAGAGTGTGATCCCGCCGTCGGGGGTGCGCCAGCTGTCGAGCAGCAGGTCCGTCTTGGCCTGGTCGAAGCCGGAGTCCATGCCGGTCGTCCGGACGCCCTCGGGCAGGGCCGGCTCGCCGGAGCCGACCGCCAGGTCGTTCTGGCTCTGGTGGACGAAGACGGCCTGGTAGAGCGGTCCGGCTCCGGTGTCCGCGGGCAGGCCGAGGTGGGCGGCGAGCCGCTCGGCCGGGGCGTCGGGACGGCTCAGCGCGGCCAGTGCGGCGGACCTGGTCCGCTTCAGCACGGTGCGGAAGCCGGGCTCGCCGGTGAGGTCCGACCTGATCACCGCGGTGCGGTTGAAGTAGCCGAGCAGCGCCTCGTGCGCCGCCTCGGTACGGCCCGCCAGCGGGGTGCCGACCACGAAGTCCCGGCAGCCGGTCCAGCGCGCGAGCACGCTCTGGTAGCCGGCCAGCAGCACCATGAAGGGGGTGCACCGCTCCTGCCGGGCCGTCCGGTCGAGGGCGGCGGTCAGCTCGGGGCCGAGGTCGACGGTGACGAACCCGGCGGGTCTGGTGGGGCTGGAGGGTCTCGGCCGGTCGAACGGGAGGCGCAGCGCTCCGGTGCCGGCGAGGCGGTCCGCCCAGAACCGGAAGGCCTCCTCGCCCGCCTCCCCGCCCGTCCTGGCGCGTTCGGCGCGGGCGAAGTCGCCGTACTGCAGGGCGAGTTCCGGAAGCTCGGCGGGTGCCTCGCCGATCGCCTCGCGGTAGAGGGCGAGCAGTTCGCGCCACATCGTGCGGAAGGACCAGCCGTCGGCGACGATGTGGTGGACCACGACGCTGACCGCGTGTTCCCGCTCGCCCGCGCTGATCAGGGTCGCGCGCAGCGGCGGCGCGGCGGCGAGGTCGAACGGCGCGTTGACGTACGGGCGGCAGGCGTCGGTGAAGTCCTGCTCGGTCGCGCCCTCGGGCAGGCGGATCGTGACCAGGTCGGTCGCGGCCGGGGGCTGGACCAGTTGGACGGGCTCCGCCTCGTCGGGTCCTTCGGGCGCGAAGCGGGTGCGCAGGATCTCGTGCCGGGCGGTCAGCCGGTCCAGCGCGGTGCGCAGGGCCCGGGGGTCGATCGGCCCGGTCCAGCGCCGGTTGAGGTACATGTTGAAGCCGGCGTCGTCCGGGTGGACCTGCTGGAGGAACCAGAGCCGGCGCTGTTCGGCGGTCAGCGGGTGGATGGCGGTGGCGGTGGTGGTCACCGGACGGTCACCTCGGTCTCGGAGCGGTGCGGGAGGGTGGGCGCGGCGGCGTCGGCGGCCCGGTCCTGGATGGTCTGGAGGCCGACCAGGTCGTCGGGCTCGGCGTCGGGGACGTCCCGGTCGAAGTGGCGCAGCACGGGCACGGCCAGGCAGACCAGCGCGAGGGCCGCCATGGCGAGGCCGAACAGCAGGTAGAGCAGTCCGATGCCGCGGCCGTCGCCGGTGCCGATGAGCCGCCCGACGCTGCCGGCGAGGGCGCCGTCGTGGTCCATCAGCGGCTGGAGGAGTCCGGGGCCGAACGGGGCGACCACGGCGAAGCCGACCGGCAGGGTCGACCAGGCGACCATGGTGTTCACGGCGATCACCCGGCCGTGGAAGCGCAGCGGCACCTTGGTCTGCACGATGGTCGCGTAGGCGCCGTTGAGCAGGGCGAGCGCGAAGGTCATGCCGAACGCGCCGAGGGCGACCGTCCAGATCGACGGGCGCAGCCCGGTGAGCAGGCAGGCCGCGGCGACCACCAGGGTGGCGAGCAGCACCCCGCGCAGCTTCCGGCGGCGCGGTCCGCCCCAGGCCACCAGCGTGATCCCGCCGAGCACGGCGCCGAGGCCGGCGGCCGTCGACACCCAGCCGGCCGCCGAGAGCGGGGCGAAGGAGAGCACGAGCGGGGTGGTGAGCAGGAACAGCGGGGAGAGGAAGACGTTCAGGACGGCGAAGTACAGCAGCATCGCGCGGAAGTGCCTGCTGCCCAGGGCCCGGCGGAAGCCTTCGCGGATCTCCGCGGCGATGCTCTCCCGGCGGGTGGAGCCCATCAGGTCGGGGAACCGGACGGCCAGGGTGACGGTGACCGCGACGGCGTAGCCGGCCACGTCGAGGGCGAGGATGCCGCCGAGTCCGATCGCGGCGAGCAGCCCGACGGCGAACAGCGGGACGAGGAACTGGGCGAGGCCGAAGGCCATCTGGACCACGCCGTTGGCGCGGCCGAGGTAGCGCTTGGGGACGAGCTGCGGCACCGCCGCGTTCCAGGCGAGCCGTTGGAAGGAGAGGGCGGCGGACAGCACGGCGATGAGCGCGTAGGCGTGCCAGACCTGGAGGCCGCCGGTGGCGTACAGCAGGAGCAGGAGGGCCTGGGTGAGTCCGGCGGCGAGGTCACCGAGGAGCATGGTCCGGCGCCGGTCCCCCCGGTCGACGACCGCGCCGGCGAGCGGGGCGGCGAGGATGCCGGGCACCAGGCCGCAGGCGGCCAGCAGTCCGAACTGGGCCAGGGAGCCGGTGCGCAGGTAGATCCAGACCGGGAGGGCGAACTCGGTGAGCGCCGATCCGATCATCGACACCTGCTGCCCGGAGGCGACGGTGAGGAAGCGGCGCATGGTGGGGCGGACGGATGCCGGGCCCCCGTCCGCGGCCGGTCGTTCGGCGTCCCGGGAGAGCCCGGCCAGCCACCAGGTCGCGCTGTCCGTGCGGCGGTGTCGGTCCTCCTCCCCCGCGGCGATCGACCGGTGGACGCCGGTGACGACGGCAGCGAGTTCGGCGGCCCGGTACTTGAGGTAGAAGTGGCCGGCCTCGTCGAGGACGACGACCGCGGTGGTGTCGGCGATCCGGTGCCACTCGCGGAAGCGCTCCTGGTAGAACTCGGTGGCCGGGTCGCGGTCGCCGCAGACCGCGATCACCGGGGCCTTGATCCGGCCGCCCTCGGTCGCGAACATCCGGGTGAAGTACCGTTCGACGTCCTTGGTGCCGGTACGGCGGTTGCGGACGATGAGCCGCAGCTGCTCCGGGTCCAGTTCGTCGGTGTCCAGGCCGGCGGCGGCCAGCCCGTTGATCATGTCCTGGTCGCTGCGCAGCCGGTCGAGGAGTTCGGCCCAGCGCTCCCCGACCGCCGCGCCGCGGCCCTTGGGCCGGGCGAAGGGGAAGATGCCGCCGAGGTGGACGGCGTCGATGTCGCGGCCGGCGGCCTCGACCCGCCGGGCGATCTCGACGGCGAGGCGCATGCCGACCCCGCAGTGCCCGTACAGCACGATCCGGCCCTCGACGTTCTCGAGGATCTCGCGGGCGCAGCGGTCGGCGACCTCGTCGACGTCCATCGGCTCCTCGCCGAGTTCGTGTCCGGGGACGGCGACGGAGTGCAGTGCCCAGTCCTCGGGCAGGGCGTCGGCGAGCGGTTTGTAGATGAGGGCGCTGCCGCCGCCGTAGGGCGTGCAGACGACGCTTCCGGTGGTGCGGCGCCGCTCGGGGGTGAGGCGGTGCAGCAGGCCCCGCGGCCCCCGGTCGGCGGCCGGGTCGGCGACGAGCGCGGCGAGTTGGCGGACGGTCGGGAAGCGGAAGAGGTCCATCACGCCGACGGGTGTCGGCAGGTCGGGGAAGGCGCGGCGCAGCCGGGCGACGACCTGGGTGGCGAGCAGCGAGTGCCCGCCGATCTCGAAGAAGTCGTCCAGGGCGCCGACCGTCGCGACGTCGAGCACCTCGGCCCAGATCGCGGCGATCAGCGTCTCGGTCTCGCCCTCGGGCTCCACCCGGCCGGCGGCCGGGGCGGCGTCCTCGGGTTCGGGCAGGGCCTTGCGGTCGACCTTGCCGTGGGCCAGCAGCGGCAGCCGGTCGAGGACGACGAACCGGGCGGGGACCATGTAGTCCGGCAGGACGGCGCCGAGCTCCGCGCGCAGTTCGGCGGGGGCGGGGGCGGTTCCGCCGCCCGGGCGTTCGAGGTAGGCGACGAGGTTCTGCCTGATCCCCTCGCCGCGGACGGTCACGAAGGCCTGGGTGACGCCGGGCAGCGCGGTGAGGGCGGCCTCGATCTCGCCGGGCTCGACCCGGTAGCCGCGGACCTTGATCTGGTCGTCGGCGCGTCCGAGGTATTCCAGCGTGCCGTCCGTCCGCCAGCGGGCCAGGTCGCCGGTGCGGTACATCCGGCCGCCGGTCGCGGTGAACGGGTCGTCGAGGAAGCGTTCCGCGGTCAGGTCGGGGCGGCCCAGGTAGCCGCGGGCGAGCCGGTGCCCCCCGAGGTGGAGCTCCCCGGTCACGCCGGGCGGTACCGGCCGCCGGGCGGCGTCCAGTACGTAGCAGCGAGCGCCCGCGAGCGGGGTGCCGATCGGCGTGTTCCCCGGGCCGTGGTCCTCCGGGTGGACCTCGTGGACGGTGACGCCGACCGTCGCCTCGGTGGGGCCGTAGTGGTTGAACACCGCGCACCGGCCGAGGCCGGCCAGGTCGGCGGCCCAGGCCCGGGACGAGGCCTCGCCGCCGAGCACCAGGGCCCGGTGCGGCAGCAGGCGCTCGAGCGGGGCGTCGGCGGACAGCGCGGCCAGGTGGGAGGGCGTCATCTTGAGGTAGTCGAGCCGCGACGCCTCGATGTGCCCGGCGAGTTCGGCGCCGGCGATGCGGCGGGGCAGCAGGTGGACCTGGCCGCCGGTGGTCAGCGCCAGGTAGAGCATCGTGATGCTGAAGTCGAAGGACAGGGACTGCAGCAGGCCGTAGCGGGCGCCGGGCTCGATCCGCAGCCGGTCCCGCACGCCGGCCAGGTAGTTGAGGATCTCGCGGTGCTGCACCGCGACGCCCTTGGGCTGCCCGGTGGATCCGGAGGTGTAGATGACGTACGCGAGGTGGTCGGGGCCGGAGGCCTCCGGGAGCGGGGCGTCGTCCGGGGCGTCGTCCGGCGCCGGTGCGGCGCGGTCCACGAGCAGCTCCGCGCCCTCGTACGCGGGGAAGCGTTCCCGCAGCGCCGAGTCCGTCACCAGGACGCGCGCGTCGGCGTCCGCCACCAGGTGGGACAGCCGGGCGGGCGGCTGCTCCGGGTCCAGTGGCAGGTAGCAGCCGCCGGCCTTCAGGACGGCGACCAGCGCGACCGCCAGGTCCGGCGACTGCTCCAGGCACACCGCCACCCGGTCGTCCGGCCGGACGCCCAGCGCCCGCAGCCGCCGGGCCAGGGCCGTCGCCCTGGTGTCGAGTTCGCGGTGGGTGACGGTGGCGTCCTCGAAGACCAGGGCCGGGCGGTCGCCCGCCTGCCGGGCCGCGGCGGCGAGCAGCGCGGTCAGCGTCCGGGGCCCGCCGTCGGGGAGGTCCGGGCCGGCCGCCCAGTGGTCGAGCACGTCGGCGCGCTCGGTCGCGGTCAGCAGCGGCAGGTCCTCGACGGGCCGGTCCGGATCGGCCGCGGCCGCGGTGAGCAGGACCTCGAAGCGCTCGGTGAGCCGGCGCACGGTGTCGGCGTCGAAGAGGTCGGTGCGGTAGGTGATCAGGCCGAAGAGCCCGCCGTCCTTCTTCTCCCGGAGGTAGAACGCGAGGTCGGCGTGGCTGGTGGTGGCCGCGTGCCCGAATCCCTCCGCGGTGGCGGCGGGTGCGGCGGAGGCCGCGCGGTCGCCGTAGTTCTGGAAGGCGAAGGTCACCTGGAACACCGCCGAGCGGCTGACGTCCCGCTCGATGTCCAGGTCCGCGACCATCTGCTCGAACGGCACCTCCTGGTGGGTGTAGGCGTTCAGCGTCGTCTCCCGCACCCGGCCGACGAGCTGCCCGAAGGTGAGCCCCTCCTCCAGTCGCGCCCGGATCGGCAGCATGTTGACGAACGCGCCGACCACGCCCTCCAGTTCGCGGTGGAGCCGGCCGGCCACGGCCGAGCCGACCGCGAAGTCCCGCTGTCCGGCGTGCCGGCCGAGCAGCGCCTGGAGCCCGGCCATCAGCACCATGTACGTCGACGCCCCACGGGCGCGGGCGCACTCCGCGAGGGCGTGCACGAGCTCCGGACTCCAGTGCAGTTCGACGGCCGCGCCGTCGTAGCCGAGCAGCGGCGGCCGGGGGCGGTCGGCGGGCAGCTCCAGGGCGGGGACGTCGGCGAGTTCGGTGCGCCAGTAGGCGCGGGAGTCGGCCAGGGCGCCGCTGTCCAGCCGGTCGCGCTGCCAGCGCGCGTAGTCCCCGAACTGCACCGGGAGCGGCGGGAGTCCGGCGTCGGTGCCGTGGGCGTACCGGGCGTAGAGCGCGTCCAGTTCGCGGTTGAGGATGTCGATCGACCAGCCGTCGCCGACGATGTGGTGCATGACCAGGGCGAGGACGTGGTCCTCGTCGGCGAGCCTGACCAGCAGGGCCCGCAGCAGGGGGCCGCTCGCGAGGTCGAAGGGTCTGGCGGTGAGCGCGCCGATCTCGTCCGCGGCTCTTCGTCCCGGGTCGGGGTCGTGGGAGGCGTCCACGAACTCGGCGGGGAACGGGCCCGGTTCGGCGACCAGGACCTCGGCCCTGCCGTCCTCCGTGACCGGGAAGGTCATCCGCAGCCCCTCGTGGCGCTCCACCAGGGCGGCCAGGGCGGCGTCCAGCGCCGGGCGGTCCAGCGGCCCGCGCAGCCGCCGGGCCGGGGCGAGCGTGTACGCGGTCGCGCCGGGCGTGAACTGGTCCATGAACCAGAGCCGTTCCTGTCCGCTGGACAGTGGCGGCGCGCTGTCCGCCGGGCGGGGCTCGACCACCCGCACCGGGGCCGCGGCGCCCCGCAGACGCTGGGCGAGGAGGGATCGTTTGGCGGCGGACCAGTCTGCGGGCAGGTCCCGGGTGTCGGTCATCGGCAGTCCATTCGGGCGTGGAGCGGGGCGGTCGCGGAAGGGCGGTCGGCGGCGGTCAACGCCGCTCTCGCACGACGGCGGCCAGGGCGGCCGGGGTGGAGGCGTCGAAGAACAGGTCGAAGTCGAGTTCGACCCCGAACGCGGCGCGGATCCTGGCGGTGATCTGGATGATCGTCAGCGAGTGTCCGCCGAGGTCGAAGAGGTCGTCCTCCGGGCCGATGCCGGAAGCGCCCAGGACCTCCTCCCAGATCGCCAGGACGCCCGCCGTGACCTCGTCGGCCTCCACCGGACCGGCCGCGGCGGTGCGCGGCGGCGCGGGCAGGGCGCGCCGGTCGAGCTTGCCGCTCGCCGTGAGCGGCAGGCGGTCGAGGGCCACGAACTGCCGGGGCACCATGACCGCGGGGAGGGTGCGCAGCAGGTGGTCCCGCAGGTCCGCGTCGGACGGCGGTTCGCCGCCGGGTGCGGCCACCCGGTAGCCGACGAGCGCGGGGTCCCCCTCGGCCTGCCCGCAGACGGCGACGGCGGCCGCGGCGACCGCCCGGTGGTCGAGCAGCGCGGCCTCGATCTCGCCCAGTTCGATCCGGTGGCCGCGGATCTTCACCTGGTCGTCGATCCGGCCGTGGAACTCCAGTTCGCCGTCCGGCGTCCACGCCGCGAGGTCACCGGTGCGGTACATCCGGCCGCCGGTTCCGGCGAACGGGTCCTCGACGAAACGTTCCGCCGTCAGTTCGGGGCGGCCCCGGTAGCCGTCCGCGACGCCGTCGCCGCCCAGGTGGAGCTCGCCGGGGATCCCGATCGGCAGCGGCCCGCCGTCCGCGTCCAGGACGTACGCCCGGGTGTTGGCGACCGGCCCGCCGATCACCACGGCCTCCGGTCCGGCCGGGACGTCGGCGCAGGTCGCGTAGATCGTCGCCTCGGTCGGGCCGTACCCGTTGATCAACCGCCCGAGGGAGCCGCGGAGTTCGCGGGCCAGCGGCAGCGGCAGGGCCTCCCCGCCGACGATCCCGGTCAGCCCGGCCGGCAGCGGCCCGGCGCTGAGCAGCACGCGCCAGCCCGCGGGGGTCGCCTGGAGGTGGGTCACGCCTTCGCGCCGGACCAGCCCGACCGTGCCGGGCGCGTCCAGGGCGGCGCCCTCCGGTGCGAGGACCAGCCGGCCGCCGGTGACCAGTGGCAACAGGATCTCCAGCCCGGATATGTCGAAGGAGAGCGAGGTCAGGCCGAGCCAGACGTCCCCGGGCCCCGAGCCCAGCCGTTCGGCGAAGGAGGTCAGCAGGTTCACCAGCGCCCGGTGCCCGATCTCCACCCCCTTGGGCCGCCCGGTCGAGCCGGAGGTGTACAGCACGTAGGCGAGGTCGCCGGGCGGGGTCGGCGCCGCCGCGGACCCCGGCTCGGCGCGGACGCTCCCGAGCCGGAGGACGGCCGGTGCCGCCGCCACCACGTCGGGGGCGGGCTCCCGGTCGGCGACCAGCAGGGCAGCGCCGGAGTCGGCGAGCACGAAGGCGAGCCGCTCGGCGGGGTGCCCGGGGTCGAGCGGCAGGTAGGCGGCCCCGGCGGCGTGCACCGCGAGCAGGACGGCGGGCAGGTCGGCGGAGCGCTCCAGGTGCAGGGCGACGACGTCGCCCCGGCCGACCCCAGCCCCGCGCAGGACGGCGGCCAGTTCCTCGGTCCGCGCCACCAGCGCCCGGTAGGTCAGCCTCGCGGCGCCCGCGCTGACGGCGGGGGCGTCCGGCGTCTCGGCGGCCCGCTCCCGCACCAGGTCCAGCACGGTGCGCTCGCGCGGGTAGGAGCGGGCGGTGGCGTTCCACCCGTCCGTCACCAGGTACCGCTCCTCCGCGCCCAGCACCGGCAGGGCGCTCAGCGGCGCCTCGGGCGTGGCCGTCGCGGCCTCCAGCAGCGCCGTGTAGTGCCCGGCGACGCGGTCCGCGGCGTCCGGCGACAGGACCGCCGGGGCGTACTGGAGCGAGAACGCGAGCCCGTCGGCGGTGTCGACCGCCTGGAGGTGCAGGGTGTTGCGGGCGGCGCCGTTGAACACCGTGCGGTCCACCCGGACGGTGCTCCCCGGGAACACCGGGTCCACGGCGCGGGCGCGTCGGTAGCCGAACGACACGGGGGCCAGCCCGGCGCGCGGCGTGAGGCCGCCGACGGCCGCGCCGAAGGGCACGGGGCGGAACGGGTACCCGCCGCGGGCCTCGGCGCGCACGGCCCGGGCGTACTCGGCGAAGGACGTCCCGGTGCCCACCCCGGCCGGGGCGTGCACCGGCAGCTCGTTGACGAACAGCCCGATCTCCCCGGCCTGTTCGGGCGTCCGGACGGACAGCGGCACGGAGACCGGGACGGCCTCGCCGCCGTAGCGCAGCAGCAGTGCGTGCAGTGCGGCGAGCAGGAACTCGAAGACGGTGACGCCGCAGCGCTCCGCGGCCTCGGCCACGGCGGCCCGGCCGCGCGCGTCCGTCCGCCACGTGTCGCAGGCTCCGGAGGCCGGGGCGGTGACGGCGTGCGGCAGCCCCGGGAGGACGGGCTCGGTCGCCGCGGCCCACCGCGGGCCGTACCGGTCCGCCGCCCGGCGGACGAGGTCGGGGTCGAGCGGGGCCGGGGGCGTGGACGGGCTCCGGTCGGCGGCCGGGGCGGGCCCGCCCAGGGCCTGCGCGTAGGCCGCCGCGAGGTCCGCCACCAGGACGTCCTTCGACTCCCCGTCGAAGACCGCGTGGTGCACGACGGCGAGCAGCTCCGCCGCCTCACCGCGGCCGCGGTAGAGGGTGAACCGCGCCAACGGGCCCGCCTGGAGGTCCAACGGGCGTGCCGCGTCCTCGGCCAGCCGCTTCTCCCGGCTCTGCGCGCAGTCCTCGGAGGCGTCGACCACGTCGAGGACCGGGGCGGTGCCGGGCTCCGCGACGAGGCTCCCGCCGCGCTCCACGAACACCTGGGACAGGACGGGGTGCCGTGCCGTCACCGTCGAGACGGCACGGGCGAGGGCGTCGGCGTCGACCCGGTCGAAGGAGAGCAGGACGGGCATGTGGAACACCCCGTGGTGGCCGCCGAGGCGCTCGGTGACCCAGATGCCCCGCTGGAAGGGCGAGGCGTGCGGGGGGAGGGAGTGTGGCATGTGCGGCTCGATTCGGCAGTCGGTGAATGGTGCGTTCCCCGTGGCCGGGCGCCGACGTGGCCGACGCCGCGGATGCTCTGGCGACGCGGCCGACGGGCCGCCCCCCGGCCTAGACCTGCCCGGCCCGCAGATCCCCCCTGCGCACCGCCGGAGCGCCGTCGGTCCTCTCCCCGTCGAAGAGGCCGATCATGGTCCAGACCTGCCGAGAGGTTGGCAGAGAAGCCCTGCGCCGTCAAGGGTCGTTCCGACCCGTAGGAAAGACGTCATGAACGCGTCCAACCTGCGGGAATGCGACCACGGGGGCGGGCTTCTGATCGTTCGTCATCGTCTCAACGGGCGGCCGCTCCCGCCGTCGGCCCCCGGACCCCCGGAGCCGTCGCCGAATCGGGTCCGGGCCCTCGCCGCATCAGCTGAGCGCCCGCCGCCGGAGCGGCACAGCAGCCACCGCCGGATCAGCCCCGGGCCCCGCCGATTCGGCCCCGGGGCGCCGCCGGATCAGCCGAGCGGGCGGCAGAGCAGCGCGGCCGGGGCCCCGTACTGGAGGCGCTGCCAGGTGGACGCGACGCCGGCCAGGTACTCGCCGTCCGCGCACTGGCCCTTGTAGCGGCCCGGCGCCCAGTCGCTCGCCACCGAGCCGCCGGTGGCGGGCCGGTTGTCGCCCCGGTCGAACCAGACCGTGCGGCCGGTCAGCGGCAGCGGGCCGGCCGCCGGGGCGCAGAGCAGGGCGGCCACGGCGTTGGCGCGCACGCTGTAGCCGACCGCGAAGCTGCGGTCGGGGCACTGGAGCTTGTCGTAGCCGGACGCCCAGTCCCCCGCGGTGACGTAGCGCCCGTCGGTGACGGTGGTCCAGTCGCCGCCGCCCACGGCCGGCTCGCCCGCGTCGGTGCACAGGGCCCGGCTGTCGCCGCGGGCGAGGGCGGTCAGCCGCAGGCCGTCCGGGCAGTCGCCCTTGCGGTTGCCGGGGCTCCAGTCCGGGCGGGCCAGCATCCGCCGGGAGAGGACCTGGTCGGCGTGGTCGAGGGCGAGCATGCTCCAGTGGTCGACGGCGGGCACCGGGCCGCTCGCGGCCGGCGCGCCGACCAGCCGGGTCCAGTCGGCGGCCCGCCAGTCGCCGGGGTCGGTGAGGCCGGTCCGGGTGCCGTCCGGGCCGTAGGAGAGCAGCGCCCAGCTGTCCTGCGGCCGCCCGGCGGCGTCGGCCCAGCCGACCAGCGGCCAGACGGCGAAGTCGGTGTCGCCGCGCACCAGGATGTCGGTGAACGCGTGCAGCCAGGCCTGCTCCTTGGCGTCGGTCGAGCCCCGGCCGCCCGCGCCGAACTCGCTGATCCACACCGGGGCGGTGAAGTGCTGCCCGGCCCGGGTGACGAACAGGGCCTGGTCGTCCACCACCTGGGCGAGCTGCTCGGGGGTGAAGTCCTGGTAGCGCGGGTCGCTGGTGGATCCCGGGCCACTGCCGGCGCCGGTGTTGGCCGGGCCGGTGTAGCCGTAGAAGTGCGCGGCGTAGACCAGCTTGCCGGAGTCGATCAGGGTGTGGGAGAGGTTGCGCACCGGGGTGAGCATCGGGCGGCCGTGGCTGAACCCCGCGGCGGGGATGCCGTACCAGTTGATGCCCTCCATGACGACCAGCAGGTCCGGGTCGGCCCGCAGGACGCGGTTGCCGGCCTCCTCGAAGGCGGCGTACTCGTCGTGGGCGTCGCCGAGGCCCCAGTTGGGGTCGTCCCAGGTGTCCCGGCGGACCTCGTTGCGCAGGTCGACGCCGACCACCCGCTTGTCGGCCTTGTAGCGGTTCACCATGAACAGCCAGTCGTCCTCCCACTGCGCGGTGGACTGGCCGCTGTTCCAGCGCTCGTTGCCGTCCAGGCCGCAGCAGAAGCGGTAGCTGGTGGTGTGGTTGTTGAGGATCACCGCGAAGCCGTCGGCGGTCAGCGCGGCCACCACGGCGTCGAACACCTGGAGCGGGGTCCGGCCGCGCAGCTGCGGGTTGGCGGCGACGGCGGAGTCCGGCACGGGGGCGGTGTCGTGGATCATCGCGTTGGCGAACGGCAGCCGGACGCTGTTGAGGCCCAGCCCGTGGAAGTCGGCCAGCAGCCGGGCCACCGGCACCCGGTCCAGGCCCAGCGGGAGGTTGTGCGACACCTGGCCGGCCTGGTTGTTCGCCGGGTCGTCGGCACTCCCGCTGCCCTGCCAAGTGCCCTGGGCTCCGGCCCAGTTGGCGGCCTTCAGCTTGAAGCGGTCGCCGTCGGCGTCGACGATGTAGCGCCCCCGGGTGCTCAGCGGGCCGGTCCAGGACGCGGCGAGCCGGGCCCCGGCTCCGCCGTCCGGCGCCGCGATGCCGGGGCCCGCCGCCAGTACGGCGAGCACCGGCAGGGCCGCGACCAGGGCGAGCAGGCGCGCCGCGAGACTCTTCATCGTCATCCCCGCTGTGGTGAGGTGGCTCGGGCCGTCACCCGGCGCTCGGGCGCGCCGTCGGCGAGAACGACAATATGACGGAACCTCATGTTCCGGGAGGGTGCGTACGGCGGCGCTTCCCCAGCGGCCCCGGCCTCGGTCCTCGGCGTCCTCTCCCGGGCGGCCCCGGCGGCCCCGACCTCAGTCCTCGCCGTCCTCCCCCGGGCCGTCCTCGGCTCGCTGGTCCTCGGTGCGCCCGGCCCGCCAGTAGCCCATGAAGCAGACCGCGCGCCGGTCCATCCCCCGCTCGCCAACCAGGTGGCGGCGCAGCTCGCGCACCGAGGCCGCCTCACCCGCGATCCAGGCGTACGGCCGCCCGGCCGGCAGGTCGGCGGCGCGCACCGCCCCGGTGAGGCCCGACGCGCCGGAGCGGCGGTGAAGCCAGACGGTCTCGACCCCGGCGCGCTGGGCCGGGAGGTAGGCCTCCTCGGCCGGCCCGTCCACCTCGGCGAAGACCCGGACCGGCAGGTGCGCGGGCAATTCCTCCAGGATGGCGGCGATGGCGGGCAGCGCCGACTCGTCCCCGGCCAGCAGGACCCAGCCGGGATCGGCGGGCAGCCGGAACTCCACGCCGCCCGCCTCCTCGACGGCCGGTCCGCAGACCACCACCCGGTCGCCGGGCGCGGCCGTGGCGGCCCACCGGGAGCCCGGGCCGAGGTCCCCGTGCACGGCGATGTCGATGTCGATCTCGTCGGGGTCGCGGCGCTGGCCGCGGACGGTGTAGGTGCGCAGCACCGGGCGCACCCGCGGGTCGGCCTCCCGCCAGCTCTGGTACCAGCCGAAGTCGCCGTCGCCGGGCGGGATCAGCGGCTCGGACTGTCCGGGGAGCGGCAGCAGCAGCTTGATCCGCTGGTCGAGGCCGCCGTTGACGAACCCGGCGAGGCTCTCACCGGTGAGCGTGACGCGGACCAGGTGCGGGGTGAGCGTGGCGGTGCGGGCGACGCGCAGGGGGAAGAGCGCGAAACGGGCGGGAGCGGTGACGGTGGACAGGGCGGGCTCCTTCCAGCGAACGGGCGGACGCCGCGGCCGTGCCGGTCCGTACGTCCTCGACGCGCACCGCAGCTTAGGTGAGGCTAACCTAAACTCCGCGTCGTGGACAGCCGCCCTGGCTCACCGCCCTGGTCCGCCGTCAGTCGCCGCTCCCGTCAGTCGCCGCTCCCGGCCGCCACCGGGTCGGTGATGCCGCCGGGCGAGGCCTCGCCCCGGACGTCCCAGCCGGCCAGGCGGGCCGCGGGCTCGTAGACGGACTCGTAGAAGTCCAGCACCACGGCACGCGCGTCCTCCCGGCCGCGGACCTCGTCGTACGGCAGGACCGCCAGGTGGCTGCCGCTGCGCTCGACCCAGCGGGCGGCACCGGGCCGGAGCGGGCTGTCGGCCAGGCCGGCGGGCTCGGGGGCCGCGTAGGAGTAGAAGGCCGGGTTCGGGAAGGAGTCGTCGCCGAACCAGAAACCGGAGCTCACGACCTCGCGGGAGTAGGCCTCGCGGGTCACCGGGTCGACGGTCCGCGGCTGTTCGATCACCCGCCCGGAGAACCGGGTGACGGCGATGTCGAAGGTGTGCCAGAAGTGGTGCACCGGGCTGATCTTCCCGCAGAAGCCGGCGGCGAACTCCTCCAGGAGCAGGTTGACCTGGCTCAGCACCTGCCAGTAGCGGTTGACCCAGAACGGGTCGTAGGCGGCGTGCTCGGTGTCCTCGGTGAACGGCCGGCCGGCGTCGGGCAGGTCGAACGGGAACGGGTGCGAGACCGTGACCGGCACGCCGACCGCCGCGAGGGAGTCGAGCGTACGGCGGTAGAACGACGCCACGGACTGCCCGGTGAGCGGGAACGAGGCCGTGCGGCCGTCCGAGGAGGAGACCACCAGCCGGTGGTCGACGAAGTCGAAGTCGACGCAGAAGGTCCCGCCCCCGTCCAGCACCGCCATCGGGCGGGTGGTGATGCCGCGCCCGGTGAGGTGGTAGGGGACGTTCCACCAGTGGTTGCGCCGCACGCTGCACGCCAGGCGGATCTTGCCGACGACCTGGGCGAAGCGGTGGACCGTCGCCTTGGAGTCCTGCCACTGGGCCAGCGGGATCGGGGGGAACAGCTCCATGGGGGCCACGCTAGGCCGGTGGGGGCCGCCCCGCATCCGCACCCGGGCGTCGCACGGCCTCGGCCGGCGCGCCCCGCCGAGGGACGCGCCGGCCTCGGTCCGACCTTGTTCCGGACCCGTCAGAGGGCGCGCGCCCTCGTCCAGGCGGCCTCGCGCAGCAGCCGCAGCCCGTTGAGGCCGACGATGACGGTCGAGCCCTCGTGGCCGAGCACGCCCAGCGGCAGCGGGAGGGTGGCGACCAGGTCCCAAACCACCAGGGCGGTGATGAACACCGAGGCGATCACCAGGTTCTGCACCACGAAGGACCGGGCCCGCCGGGAGAGCGCCACCACGGCCGGGACGGTGGCCAGTTCGTCACGGACGATCACCGCGTCGGCGGTCTCCAGCGCCAGGTCGGAGCCGGCCCGGCCCATCGCGATGCCGGTGTGGGCGGCGGCCAGCGCGGGCGCGTCGTTGACGCCGTCGCCGATCACCAGCACCTTGCGTCCGGCCGCCTCCCGCTCGCGGACGGCGGCGACCTTGTCCTGCGGCAGCAGCCCGGCCCGGACGTCGGTGATGCCGACCTCGGCGCCCAGGTGGGCGGCCGCGCGGGGGTTGTCGCCGGTGAGCAGCATCGGCGCGGTACCCGTGAGGGCCGTCAGCGCGGCGACGGTATCGGCGGCGTCCGGGCGCAGCCGGTCGGCGATGCCGAGCACGCCGACCGGGACGCCGTCCGCCTCGACCAGCACGGCGGTGCGGCCGGCCTCCTCCAACTCGGCCGCCAGCGCGGCGGCTTCGGCGCACGCGGCGTCGGTACGGCCGTTGATCAGCCGCGCGGGCGCGCCGACCGCGACCACCCGGCCGTCGACGGTGGCGGTGACGCCGACGCCGGGGGTGGAGCCGAAGTCCTCGGCGGCGGCCGGGGTCAGGCCGCGGTCGCGGGCGGCGTCGACGACGGCGCGGGCGAGCGGGTGCTCGCTGGGGTGCTCGGCCGCGGCCGCCAGCGCCAGCAGCTCCGCCTCGGCGAGGCCGGAGCCGGTGAGCGGCCGGAGGTCGGTGACGCGCGGGGTGCCCTCGGTGAGGGTGCCGGTCTTGTCGAGGGCGACGGCGTCGACCTGGCCCAGACGCTCCATCACGACGGCGGACTTGACCAGGACGCCGTGCCGTCCGGCGTTGGCGATGGCGGAGAGCAGCGGCGGCATGGTGGCCAGCACCACCGCGCACGGGGAGGCGACGATCATGAAGGTCATCGCCCGCAGCAGCGAGCCGGTGAAGGCCGCGCCGAAGGCCAGCGGGACGGCGAAGACGGCCAGGGTGGCGGCCACCATGCCGAGCGAGTAGCGCTGTTCGACCTTCTCGATGAACAGCTGGGTGGGCGCCTTGGTCTCGGAGGCCTCCTCGACCAGCTGCACGATCCGGGCGATCACCGTGTCGGAGGCGTCCCGCTCGACCCGCAGCCGCAGCGCCCCGGTGCCGTTGAGGGTGCCGGCGAACACCTCGTCACCGGGCTGCTTGGCGACCGGCAGCGGCTCGCCGGTGATGGTGGCCTGGTCGACCTCGCTCGCGCCGTCGAGCACCCGCCCGTCGGCACCGATCCGCTCGCCGGGCCGGACCAGCACGGTGTCCCCGACGGCCAGCCGCTCGGTGGGCACGGTCTCCTCGCCGCCGTCGGGCAGCAGCCGGGTCGCGGTGGCCGGGGCGAGGTCGAGCAGTCCGCGCACCGAGTCGGCGGTACGGGCGGTGGCCAGCGCCTCCAGGGCGCCGGAGGTGGCGAAGATGACGATCAGCAGCGCGCCGTCCATGACCTGCCCGACGGCGGCGGCGCCGAGCGCGGCCACGATCATCAGCAGGTCGACGTCGAGGGTCTTCTCCCGCAGCGCCTGGAGCCCGGCCCAGCCGGGTTCCCAGCCGCCGGTGGCGTAGGCGAGGGCGTACAGCGGGCCCCAGGTCCAGGCGGGGGCACCGGTCAGCTGGAGCGGCAGCGCGACCAGGAAGAGCACCGTCGCGGCGGCGGCCCAGCGGGCCTCGGGCAGCGACAGCACCCGGGTGCGCCGCCGGGGCGCGGTGTCCGGACGCGGCGCGCCCGGGGACGCGGGGCGCTCGGTCAGGGTGGTGGAGGACATGGCGGACGGGACCCTTCGGGGCAGGCCTGGGCAGGGCGGGGCCGGTGACTCACTCACGATACATGAACATATGAAGGCCCCTTCATCTATCAGTTGTAGTATTGCCCGCATGGGTCATGGAGCCACCCCCGCCACCGCCGTCCCGCACACGCGCCTGGACGCCACCAGCGCTGCCCGGGTGGCCACCACCCTGCAAGCCCTGGCCACACCCTCCCGGCTGCTGATCCTCTCCCGGCTGCGCGAGGGCCCCTGCGCCGCCACCGAGCTCGCCGCCGAGGTCGGCCTGGAGCAGTCCGCCTGCTCCCACCAGCTGCGCCTGCTGCGCAACCTCGGCCTGGTCATCGGCCGGCGCAACGGCCGCCAGGTCGTCTACGCGCTCTACGACAACCACGTCGCCGCACTGCTCGACCAGGCCGTCTACCACATCGAGCACCTGCGCCTGGGACTCAGCGACGCCGACGACCCCCAGGACCCGGACGAGCCGGTCGGCACCGCCACCCGCTGAGCACCACGGGCCCGCCCGCGTCGTCCGCTCGCAGCCGTCCTCGGCCGCCCCCAACCGTTCTCAGCCGGACGCGTCGGGAACCGGCCTCCGGGACACCTCGGGACCGATCCGCACCCGCCGGGCCAGCAGGTCCGCGAAGGCCACGGTGAGCGGGTCGGGACGGGTACGGGTGTACGCCGTGAGGGTGCGCAGGACCGGGGGGTCCGGGCGCAGCAGCGCGCCCTCGAAGTGGGCTGGCACGATGTCGGCCGGCACCAGGGCGGGCCCGAGCCCCGCCGCGGCCAACAGCGGTGCGGCAGAGGTCTGTTCGGCGCGGATCGCCGCCCTGGGATGGAAACCCGCCCGGGCGCAGACCTGGTCGAGCAGGTCGGCGAGCCCGTTGTCCGGGGCGTAGTGGACCCAGTCGCGGTCGGCGAGTTCGGCCAGGCCGACCGTACCGGCGGGACGGTCGGCCAGCGGGTCCTCGGCGGGCAGCACCACGGTGAACTCCTCGACGCCGAGTTCCCTGATCGGCCCCTCCCAGCCGGTGGGCGCCGGGCCGATGGCGAGATCGGCGCGCCCCTCGGCCATGGCCTCCCGGAGCCGGTCGGCGTGGGCGTACTCGCGCAGCCGGATCCGCACGCCGGGGTGCAGGCGGCGCCAGTCCCGCAGCACGGGCGGCAGGACGCCGAGGCTCACCGAGTAGACGACGGCGACCTCCAGCTCGCCCTCCTCCAGGCCGGCCGTCCGGCGGGCCGCCGCGTGCAGGCGTTCGGCCTCGGCCAGCGCGGCGCGGGCGTGCGGCAGGACCGCCCGGCCCGTCGGGGTGAGCCGCACGGCGCGCGGCAGGCGCTCCAGCAGCGGGCCGCCGAGGGCGACCTCCAGGGCGCGGATCTGGTGGGAGAGGGCGGGCTGGGTGACGTGCAGCTGTTCGGCCGCCCGGGTGAAGGATCCGGTGTCGACCACGGTGGCCAGATATTCGAGCTGTCTGAGCGTCGGCATTGCCATGAACAGATTTTATCGCTGCGGTAGAGAACAAGCCTTGGACTCATCACCGCTGGTCGGGAGAGGGTCGTGGTGCGGCCGCCGATGGGAAGCAGCGGGCGGCCGATCCCCCGATGATTCGAAGGAGTTCCGCCATGTCCGACACCACCTCCCTCCAGGGTCAGCGACTCGTCGTGGTCGGTGCGGGTTCACGCACCGGCCAGGCCCTCGCCAAGGCCGCCTCGGCGGACGGCGCCACCCTCGTACTGGCCGGCCCGGACCCGCGCAAGCTGGAGTGGACGGCCGGGGAACTGTCCGGGCCGTCCGAGGTGATCGCCCTGGACATCGCCGACGAGCGGTCCATCGCCGACTTCGCCGCCCGGGCCGGCCGCTTCGACCACCTCGTCTCGACCGCCGCGATGCCGGCCAACGGCCCGCTGCGGGAGCTCGAAGCGGCCGACGTCCAGCGGGCGTTCGCGGCGAAGGTGATCGGCCCGCTGCTGCTGGCCAAGCACCTGGCCGGGCAGGTCTCCGCGAGCGGCTCGTTCACCTTCTTCTCCGGCGTGGCCGCGTGGCGTCCGGCGCCCGCGCGCACCGTGATGGCCACCACCAACGGCGCACTGGCCTTCCTGGTGCAGGCGCTGGCGGTGGAGATCGCGCCGGTCCGGGTCAACGCGGTCTCCCCCGGCATCGTCGACACCGGCTCCTGGGACGGCCTGGGCGCCGACAAGGAGGCGTTCCTGCGCGGGGTCGCCGAGCGCAACCCGGCCCGACGCGTCGGCACCCCGGAGGACCTGGTCAAGGCCGTCCGCTACGCCATCGACAACCCGTACGTCACCGGCACGGTGCTCCACGTCGACGGTGGCGGCCGGCTCGCCTGACCTCCGGCCCGCCGCGGCCGACGCGGTGTCACCCCGCCCCCCGGGGGGGGGGCCCCCCCCGCGGGGGGCCCCCCCCCCCGCCCCCGCCCCCCCCGGGGGGCCCGCCCCCCCCCCCCGATCCGAGGAACCGGTCCCATGAACTCGCGCACCCTGATCCGCACCACCGCCGTCCTCGCGACGGTGATCGGCTTGGCGGCCGGCACCGTGGCGGCCGCCCCCGCCCGCGACACCGGCCGCCACGACTCCGCACACGACTGGCCACAGCGCCTGATCGACCGTTCGCCTGACCTCGTCCAGCCGAAGGCCCTCACCGTGGACCACTCGATCGGCGCCTGGCGCGCCGCCCAGGAGGTCCACCTGGCACAGCAGTTGTACACGTTCTGGAACACCGGGCAGCAGCGCTACCTGGACGCGGCGATCAGCCCGCACTTCCGGGACAACACCCTGCCGCCCGGCCGTCCGCAGGGCCCCGCCGGGCCGCTCCTCGCCTCGGAGAGCTTCCGCGCCGCGGTGCCGGACCTGACCTGCGAACTCTCCGACCTCCTGGTCACCGGCGACAGGATCACCGCCCGCCTGGTCTTCCGCGGCCACTTCACCGGCACCTTCGACGGCGTGCGGGGCCAGGGCCAGAGCGTCGACTTCAACGCCATCGACATCCAGCACGTCGGCACCGACCGGATCACCGAGGACTGGCACATCGAGGACAACACCGCCCTGCTGGCCCAACTGGGCGTTCGTGCCTGACGCCGCCCGGTCCCTGACGGCCCGCCGGCGCCCGGCGGCTCCTCGGCGAGGAGCCGCCGGGCGCCGGCGGGCCGCGGACGCTGTTCGTGAAGGACACCCCGGGGCTGAGGTCCACCATCGCTCGCGGCCCTGCCGCCCCGTCCGTCCGGTCCGTCGCAAGGTCACGGACGCTGCTCAACGTCCGGAGCAGGTGGCGTGGTTCGGCCGTCACGGTGCGACCGGACGGCTCCGGGTGACAGCTGAGATGAATGACTCGGGCATTGCCGTTCACACCACTTGACGGGCCGCCGCAAGCCGAGCAGACTCGCATCGCGGCACCAGCTGACATGAATCCTTGAAAGACGGCCATTCATACCAGCTGCCAATGCCTGCCCGTTCCCGGCAGCGTCCGCCTGCCCGCCTCCGGATCGCCCGTCCTCCGCGCCCCAGGAGTCCAGCATGCCCTCGAACACCCCGCCCGATGCCGCGGCCGCCGCCCCGCCCTGGTCACGCGTCGACCGCGCACCCCTGACCGGGAGTTGGTGGGCCCGCGGCCTGTGGCTGGCCGAACGCCTGAGCGGCGAGGGCGACCCGCCCGCCCCGGTCGCCGACAACCCGGCGGAGGGCAGCCTCGGCTGGCGCGCCGACCGCCGACTGGCCCGCTGGCGCTCGGCGTTCACCGACCACGCGCCGGACACCGCCGAAGCCCAGGCCCGCGCGCTCGGCATCGACCCGCCCCTGCTGCGCCGGCTGCTCGCCGAACACCCCGACAGCCTCGCCGCGCGCACCGCCAAACCGGCCTGGGCCCGGTTCGTCGAGGACGTCGTCGCCCGCGCACCACGGCTTCCCCCGGCGCCCGACGGGGAGGACACCACGGAACACGACGAGGAGCACGACGGAACGCACCGGCACGGCTTCGCCGACTTCGCGGCCGTCGTCGAACCCTTCCTCGCCGAGGCCCTCCGCCTGCTGGAGGCACCCGCTCGCACCGCGGACGCCACCGAGCCCTCTGCCGCCGTCCTCGCGGCCGTCCGGCGCTCGCTCACCGCCGGCCTGCGGGACCAGCTGGTGTCCGTCCTCGGCCGCACCCTCGTCCTCGAACTCCATGTGGCCCGGCTGTCCGGCCAGTTGAGCGGTGACACCCCGCAGGAGCGCTTCCACGCCTTCATCGCCTGGCAGCGGGAGCCGGAGCGGCTGGCCGCGCTGCTGGACGAGTACGCCGTCCTGGCCCGGCTGCTGGCGTGCGCCACCCGGAACGCCGTCCACGCGCACCGGGAGTTCCTCGACCGCTTCACCGCCGACCGGCCCGCACTGGTCGAGCGGCTCTTCGCCGGACGCGACCCCGGCGAACTGACCGAGGTGCGCACGGGCCGCGGCGACGGCCACGAGGCGGGCCGCTCGGTCGCCCTGCTGACCTTCTCCTCCGGCGCCCGGCTGGTGTACAAACCCCGGCCACTGGCCGTCCACGAACACTTCAACGCCCTGGTCGACTGGTACGACACCGTCCTGCCGGGCCCCGGCCCGGGCACCGTGGCGGTGTGGGACCGGGGCGGGTACGGCTGGATCGAGTACGTGGAACCGGCGCCGTGCGCCGACCACGCGGCCGCCGAGCGGTTCTACCACCGCCTCGGGGCGCTGCTGGCCCTGCTCTACGCGACCGCTGCCACCGACTTCCACTTCGAGAACGTGATCGCCGTCGGGGAGCACCCGGTCGCGGTCGACCTGGAGTCCCTGTTCCACGTCGGCGTGCCCCACCTGACCGGCAGCCCGCTGATCGACGACGACCCGGCGCAGCACCTGCTCGCCCACTCGGTGCAGCGGGTGGGCCTGCTGCCCTCGGTACTGGTCGGCGACGGCGGCGCGGTGCTGGACGTCGGCGGGATGGGCGCCGACAAGGGCGCCGTGATGCCCTTCAAGTCGCCCACCTGGGAGGGCGACGGCACCGACGAGATGCGCCTGACCCGGGTGCAGCGCGCCTTCGAGGGCAGCGCGAACCGGCCGCGACTGGACGGCCGGGACGTCGACCCGGCCGACCACCTGGCGTCCCTGCGGGCGGGGTTCGAGGCCGGCTACCGCGCCATCGCCGCCCACCGCGAGGCGCTGCTCGCACCGGACGGCCCGCTGGAGCGCTTCCGGGAGGACACCTGCCGCACCATCGTCCGCGCCACCCGGGTCTACGCCCACCTGCTGGGCGAGAGCACCCACCCGGACGTCACCCGTGACGCGCTCGACCGCGACCGGGTGCTCGGGCTGATCTTCGCCCAGTCCGCCGGGAACCCCGCGCAGCGGCCGCTGCTGCGGCTCGAAGCCGAGGACCTCTGGAGCGGCGACGTCCCGCTGTTCCGCTCCGTCGTCGGCTCCCGCGACCTGCGCACCCACCGCGGCCGGTCGCTGCCGCGGGCACTGCCCGAGTCGGGGCTCGACCGGGCCCGGCGGATCGTCGCCGCCATGGACGAGCACGACCTGGCCACCCAGGACTGGATCATCCGGGCCGCCTTCGCCGCCCGCGCCACCACCGGGGGAGCCGACGGTGCCGCACCCGCGGGCAGCGGCCCGCGCCCGGCCGGGCCCGCCACCGGCCCGGACCGCTCCCCCGGCGAACGCGCCCTGCGCCTCGCCCGGTCCGTCGCCGACCGGCTGCTGGCCGACGCGCGCCGCGACGGCGGGCGGGCCGGCTGGCTCGGCCTCGACCTGAGCCGGGACCAGTGGCGGGTCACCGCCCTGCGGGACGACCTGTACGGCGGCTACCCCGGGACGGCGCTGTTCTTCGCCCAGCTCGCCGCCGTCACCGGGGAGGAGCGCTACGCGCGGTGGGCGCGGCGGATCCTGGCACCGTTCCCGGAGCACCTGGCCCACGTGCTGCGCCACACCCCGAACCGCTCCTGGGGGGCGTTCGGCGGCCTCGCGGGCACCGCGTACGCGCTCGACTGCGCCGCCGTGCTGCTCGGCGACCCCGCCCTGGCGGAGCCCGTAGCGGGCCTGTTCACCGCGGCGGCCGGCGCCCTGGACGACGACCGGCAGCTCGACCTGATCGGCGGGGCGGCCGGCTGCCTCGCCGTGGCCGAGGCCCTGGCGCACCGGTACGGCGCCGCCGCGCACGACTGCGCCCGGCGCTGCGCGCGGCTGCTGGTGGAGAAGGCCGAGGCGCACCCCGGCGGCACCGTCGCCTGGCGCACCGCGATGCCCGCCGCACGGCCGCTGCTCGGCATGTCCCACGGCGCCGGCGGGATCGGCTGGGCACTGCTGCGGCACGCCGCCCGCACCGGGGACGCGGCCGCGCTGCGCACCGGCCGGGCCGCGCTCGCCTACGAGGAGGCCGGCTACGACCCCGAGGTCGACAACTGGCCGGACTACCGGGAGCAGGCCCCCCGGCCCTGGCGGGCCACGCCTCCCCCGGGCACCTTCGCGGCCGTGCACGCCTGGTGCCACGGCGCCCCCGGCATCGGACTGCTCCGGGCCGACCTGCCCGCCGGGACCCGCACCCCGTCGAGCGACCGGGCGCTGCTGCGCGCCGTGCGGTCCACCGCCGACGCCGGCCAGATCGGCGACGACAGCCTCTGCCACGGCACCCTGGGCAACCTGGAGCTGTTCGCCGCGGCGGCCCGCGCCGGGGTCGCCCGGGCCCGCGACGACCACTCCCGGACCCGCGACGCCCTGCTGGCCGCGATCGAGGAGCGCGGACCGGTCTGCGGCACCCCGGGCGGCATCGTCACGCCCGGCCTGATGACCGGCCTGGCCGGCATCGGCCACGGACTGCTGCGGATCGCCGCGCCCGAGCGCGTCGCCCCCGTGCTGCTGCTCGCCCCGCAGGAGGCCCCGTGAGCGCCGCGACCGACCCCGCCCGGCCGGCCGCCCCCGCCCGGGAGCGCTCCCGGCGGCGCGCCCACCGGGTGCCCCAGCGGCTGCAGTTCACCCGGACCGAGTGCGCCGCCGCCTGCCTGGCCATGGTACTCAGCCACTACGGACGGGACTCCACGGTGGCCGACTGCCGCCCGCTGCTCGGCGCGGGACGCGACGGCGCCTCGGCGGCCGTGCTCGTCGACGCGGCGCGGCAGGCCGGGCTGACGGTCCGCGTCGACCGCGGCCCCGCCGCACTGGAGCAGCCGCTGCGCGGCCCGGTCATCGCCTACCTGCGGACCCACCACTTCGTCGTCCTGGAGCGGGTCGACCGCCGGTCGGTCCGCCTGGTCGACCCGGCCGGCGGGCGCCGCCAGATCTCCCGGCAGGACTTCGACGGCCTGTACGGCGGCGTGACGGTCGCCCTGGAGCCGGGCGAGTCCTTCGAGGAGCGGCACACCCCGCTGCGCGACCGCCCGATGGTCCGCTACCTGCGGCGCTTCCTGGCCGCCCCGGGCGGCCGCTCCCTGCTCGCCCTGACCGCCCTGGTCACCGGACTGCTGCAACTGCTGGGCCTGGCCGTCCCGTTGCTCACCCGCACCGTGGTGGACTCGCTCCTCCCGCAGCACCGCACCGACCTGCCCGTCCTGCTGGCCCTGTCCGCCGTCGGCATCGCCCTGCTGACCGGACTGCTGACCGCCCTGCGCGCACTGGCGCTGCTCGCCCTGCGCCGGCGCGGCGACCTGGTGCTCACCCGCTCCTTCGTCGAACACCTCTTCCGGCTGCCGCTGCGGTTCTTCCTCGAACGGGGCCGCGGCGACCTGCTGATGCGCACCTCCAGCGTCTCCAGCACCCGGGAGACCCTGACCCAGCAGCTGATGACCGTGGCCCTGGACGGCGTCCTGCTGGTCGGCTACCTGGTCGCCGTCGTGCTGCTGCAGCCCCTCTACCTGCTGGCCGTCGCCCCGCTGTTCCTGCTCCAGCTGCTCCTGGTGGTCCACGCCCACCGCCGGCTGCGCAACCTCGCCCAGCTGGAGCTGGTCGCCAAGGCGGAGGAGCAGAGCTACCTGGTCGAGGCGCTGGAGGCGATCCTGCCGCTCAAGGCCAACGGCGTGGAGAGCCGCGCCGTGGAGCACTGGCAGGGGCTGTTCACCCGCTACCAGGGCGCGATGCTGCGGCGCGGACGCGCCACCGCCGGGCTCTCCGGGGCGCAGCGGGCGATGACCTCGCTCGGGCCGCTGCTCATGCTCGGCGTCGGCGCCTGGATGGTCATGACCGGCCGCTCCACCCTGGGCACCATGCTGGCCGCGAACAGCCTGGTGCTGTCCGTCCTGGCGCCGCTGGAGACCCTGTCGACCACCGGTCAGCTCTACCTCACCGTCAACGCCCAGGTGGAACGCCTCTTCGACGTCCTGGACGCCCCGGCGGAGACCGGCGGCCGGCTGCGGCTCACCACCCGGAAGGCGACCTCCGTGGACGTCCGCGCGCTGACCTTCCGCTACCAGGCGTCCGGGCCGCCGGCCCTCAGCGGGATCGACCTGTCCGTCCCCGCCGGCGGCAAGCTCGGCATCGTCGGCCGCACCGGGTCCGGCAAGAGCACCCTGGCCCTGCTGCTGCTCGGGCTGCTCCCGCCCGACGAGGGGACGGTGCGCCACGACGGCGTGCCGATCGACCGGCTCGACCTCGCCGACCTGCGCGCCCACTGCGGCGCCGTCCTCCAGGAGCTGAGCCTGTTCGGCGGCAGCATCCGGGACAACCTGACCCTCGGACGGCCCGACGCCGAGGACGCCGAGGTGGTCCGGGCCGCGCGGATCGCCGGGCTGCACGAGGACGTGCTGGCCCTGCCGATGGGGTACGACACGCCCGTCGGCGAGAGCGGCTCGGCGCTCTCGGCCGGCCAGCGCCAACGGGTCGCCCTGGCCCGGGCCCTGGTGCACCGGCCGCGGCTGCTGCTGCTCGACGAGGCGACCAGCCACCTCGACCCGCAGACCGAACGCCATGTCGACGGCGCGCTCGCGGAGCTGGCCGTCACCCGGATCGTCGTCTCCCACCGGCTGAACGCCGTGCGCAACGCCGACCAGATCCTCGTCCTCGAACACGGCCGGATCGTCCAACGCGGCCGCCACGACGAGCTGATCGAGCAGGAGGGCGCGTACCGCCTGCTGTTCGGCGCGGCCGACACCGACGTGCGCCCCGCCGCGAGCCACTGAAGCCGACGGGCCACCGTTCCGACGGACCACCCCTCCGACGGGCCGCTCGACGCCCGTCCCCACGAACCCCGGTCGGCCGCCCGGCCGTCCGGTCGAGGAACCACCACCGAGAGGCAGGAACGCCATGAGCGACAACAGCACCGCCCGTGCCTGGAAGGACCCCGAGGACGCGGCCCGCGCCGTCGCCCCCGCCCACCCGTCCGGCGAGGTCGACCTCGGCCTGTTCGTCGGCGGCCTGTCCGACGAGGAGGGCGGCAGCGAGGCCCTCGGCACCGGCGGCTGCTGCCCCACCTGGGCCACCGGCACCCACTGCTGACGGCCCGTACCCCCCCCCGCCCCGGAGCGGAAGGAGCCGAACCATGAGCGACGAGGAGACCGTCCGGTCCTGGAAGGACCCCGAGACGGCCCGCACCACGCCCGGCCACCCGCTGGGCGAGCCCGACCTCACCGCCCTCAGCGGCGGCGAGGAGCCGGTGACCGTCTTCGAGATGTGCACCGGCCAGACCGCCTGCGGCACCTGCGGCGGCTTCACCTTCGGCTGCTGCTGAACACCCCTGCCGAACGACCCTGCCGAACGACCCCGAAGGAGTCGAACCATGAGCAACGAGGACATCGTCCGGTCCTGGAAGGACCCCGAGACGGCCCGCACCGCCCCCGGCCACCCGGTCGGCGAGCCCGACCTCACCGCCCTCAGCGGCGGCGAGGAGCAGATCACCGTCTACGACATCTGCACCACCAACCAGACCGGGTGCGGCACCTGCGGCAGCTTCACCTTCGGCTGCTGCTGAGCGGCCCGGAGGGAGTCGGACCATGAGCGACGAGGAGACCGTCCGGTCCTGGAAGGACCCCGAGACGGCCCGCACCGCCCCCGGCCACCCGCTGGGCGAGCCGGACCTGACCGCCCTCAGCGGCGGTGAGGAGGCCTTCACCAACAACGATTTCTGCAGCAGCACCGACCAGAGCTGGTGCGGCACCTGCGGCAGCTTCAGCTACGGCTGCTGCTGACCCGCGCGCACCGCCTCGCACCACCCTGCACCATCCCTCACCGGGCGTCGGGTCCGGCCCTCCCCCGAGGGCCGGACCCGCGTTCGTCCCCCGGGGACGGCACCGCCCGACGCCGGGGCGACGCCCGAAGCTACGATGGTTACCCGGTGGCCGGCCCCGCGTTCCAGTGCCGCCGGGACCGGCAGTGGCGGCGCAGGAGGCGGAGATGGCGGAACCCGGGGCGAGCACGCTCGCCGAGAAGATCGAGACACTGTTTCGCACGGTCCGGCGCCCCAACCGGGAGCAGTACAGCAACGAGGACGTGGCGCGCGCCTGTCGCGAGGCCACCGGCGAGACCTTCTCGGCCACCTACCTGTGGCAGCTGCGCACCGGCAAGCGCGACAACCCGACCAAGCGCCATCTGGAGGCGCTGGCCGGGTTCTTCCACGTCTCCCCCGCCTACTTCTTCGACGACCGCTCCGAGGAGATCGTCGCCGAACTCGCCCTGCTGGAGGCGCTGCGGGACGCCGGCGTACGGAACATGGCGCTGCGGGCGGTGGAACTCTCGCCCGAAGCCCTGGACACCGTCTCCGATGTGATCGAGACTATCGCTCGCCGGGAGGCTGCCAGGGGGAAGCCCTCCCCGTGAGCACGACGTGGTGCCGCCGAGGGGACACCCGCAACGGCTGACCGGCCACGTCGGCCCCGGCGGACTGGGGAGGCGCGCGTTGCGATGGATCCGACGCCACGGCGGACTGATGCGGCGATGTCGCGCGATCAGCGAATCACTGGACCTGCCCGACCCGTTCGACGCCGCCGAGCTCGTCGCCCGCCTCGCCCGCGCCCGCGGCCGTCCGATCGACCTGATCGCCGTGCCCGCACGGCCCGGGGCGCCCTGCGGGCTGCTGGTGACGACCGGTCAGGCCGACTACATCGTGTACGCCGAGGACACCAGCGAGGTGCACCGCCAGCACATCCTGGTGCACGAGTACGCCCACCTCCTGCTGGGCCACGCCGACGGCCCCTCGCCCGACCCCGGGCTCACCCGCGGCCTGCTGCCGCACCTGTCCCCGACCCTGGTCGGGAAGGTCCTGGGCCGCACCGTCTACCTCGAACCCCAGGAGCGGGAGGCCGAGTTGCTCGCCTCCCTGATCCTCAAACGCGCCCTGCTGCCCGGCGGCCGGGCGGCCAACGCCCAGTCCCGCGACGCCGAGTGGGCGCAGCGGCTCTCCCCGCTGCTGGGCCGGCGCCGCCCGACGGGCCCGCATGACTGACCCCGTCCTCGCCTGCGCCGCGGTCTTCCTGCTCGGGCTGAGCACGTACCGGTTCTTCGCCGGCCGGCACCGCGGCACCACGCCGGCCCTGCGCTACACCTGCTGCTTCGCCTGGTGCTTCGGCGCCTCCCTGGCGCTGATGGCCGGCCGGACCGGGGCGGACATCGACCACGGGACGGGCCTGGCGGGCCTGTCCTGGATGCTCACCGACCACCTCAAGATGGGCTCCGCCGGGTTCCTCGCCCTGGCCGCCGTCTCGCTGCGCCGCCCCGCCGCCGACGCCCGGGCCCTGCGCCGCCGCCAGGCCGGCGTCGCCCTCGCGGTCCTCGTGGCGACGGTCCTGTTCCTGCTCGCCCGGATCACGGAGGTCGACGGCCAGTTGGTGGCCACCGGCGGCGCCGGCCCGGTAGCGCTGGCCGGCTACGACCTGGTCAGCGTCGGCTACGTGGTCGGCTGCCTGGTCACCCTGCTGCGCCAGACGCTGTCCTGGACGCGCCAGGCCGACACCGCGGCCCTGCGCACGGCCCTCGTCCTGATCACGCTCACCGCGGCCGTCGGACTGCTCTGGACGGCGTGGGGGGTGGACGACGTCCTGGGCGCGCTGCGCTCGGGCCGCCAGCAGAGCACCGAGGACCCCGTCTCGCTGGCGCTCGGGCGGCTGTGCGCGGTGCTGCTGCTGGCCGGTGCGACCACCCTGCTGTGGGCGCGCGCCGGTCGCGCCGCCCGGCGCTGGCGGGCCGCGTACCGCAGCTACCGGTCGCTCGGCCCGCTGTGGCGGGCCCTGCACGCGGTCTTCCCGCAGATCGCCCTCGCCGCCGGCCCGCTGCCCTTCGCCGACGCCGAGCTCGCGCTCTACCGCCGGGTCATCGAGATCCGGGACGGGCTGCTGATCCTCCGCCGCTACCGCACCGGCGAGACGCCCCCGGCGGGGCCGGAGCAGCCGCGGGGCGACGGTGCCCGGGCCACCGACGCCGCCGCGCGGGCCGAGGCCGCCCGGATCGCCGCCGCCCTGGTCCGCGCCCGCGCGCGGGCGGACACGCCCGCCGACCCCGCCGAGGCCGCCGACCCGCCGCAGGCCGAGCCGTCCCTGCCGCCCAGCGCCGGCATCGAGGCCGAGACCCGCTGGCTGACCCAGGTCGCCCAGGCCCTGCGGACCACGCCGCCGCTGCCCGTCGCCCGCACGGCCGGCTGACCGGAGCGGGGCCGGCCGCACTGGCCATGATCCCGTCAAGGAACCGACAGGGCCCCGTCAAGATCGCGGCGGCGGGCCCGCGGGGCTGCGCGTCGGCGTCGCGGACCCGATAGGGTGGACCGCTTCCCCGTCCGCGTCCCGTCCCAGGAGCACAGCGCCGTGTCCGACAGCTTCGCGCACCTGCACGTCCACACCGAGTACTCGATGCTGGACGGCGCCGCCAAGAACGGCAAGCTGTTCGCCGAGGCGGAGAGACAGGGCATGCCCGCCATCGCGATGAGCGACCACGGCAACATGTTCGGCGCGTACGAGTTCTTCCACGCGGCCGCCAAGACCGGGGTGAAGCCGATCATCGGCATCGAGGCGTACGTCGCGCCGGCCTCGCGCTTCCTGAAGAAGCAGGTGTTCTGGTCCCCCGGCGGCCAGCGCCCGACCGGCTCCGACGGCGAGGGCGGCAAGGACGTCTCCGGCGGCGGCCGCTACACCCACATGACCATGTGGGCGCAGAACGCCACCGGCCTGCGGAACCTCTTCAAGCTCTCCTCGCTCGCGTCGATGGAGGGCTACTACATGAAGCCCCGCATGGACCGCGAGCTGATCGCCGCCAACGCGACCGGCATCATCGCCACCACCGGCTGCCCCTCCGGCGAGGTCCAGACCCGGCTGCGCCTCGGCCAGTACGAGGAGGCCGTCAAGGCGGCCGGCGCCTACCAGGACATCTTCGGCAAGGAGAACTACTTCCTGGAGCTGATGGACCACGGGCTCTCCATCGAGCAGGACGTCCGCGAGGACCTGCTGCGCCTGGCCAAGCAGCTGAACATCCCGCTGCTGGCCACCAACGACTCGCACTACGTCACCGCCGACCAGGCCGACGCCCACGACAGCCTGCTCTGCGTCGGCGTGGGCAAGAACAAGGACGACCCGAACCGCTTCAAGTTCAACGGCAGCGGCTACTACGTCAAGACCGCCGAGGAGATGCGCGAGCTCTTCCGCGAGCTGCCGGAGGCCTGCGACAACACCCTGGCGATCGCCGAGCGGGTGGAGTCGTACGAGGAGGTCTTCACCTACGTCGACCGGATGCCGCAGTTCGACGTCCCCGAGGGCGAGACCCAGGCCTCCTTCCTGCGCCAGAAGATCGCCGCCGGCCTCCAGCACCGCTACGGCGACAACCCCAGCCAGGAGGTGCTGGACCGGGTCGAGCTGGAGATGGGCGTGATCACCCCGATGGGGTTCGACGCCTACTTCCTCGTGGTCGCCGACATCTGCCAGTACGGCCGGGACAACGGCATCCCGGTCGGCCCGGGCCGTGGTTCGGCGGCCGGCTCGATGGTCGCCTACCTGACCGGCATCACCCAGCTGGACCCGCTGGAGCACGACCTGCTGTTCGAGCGGTTCCTCAACCCCGAGCGCATCAACCCCCCGGACGTCGACATCGACTTCGACGACCGCCAGCGCGACCAGATGGTGCGCTACGTCACCGACAAGTACGGCTCCGCCTACACCGCCCAGGTCAACACCTTCGGCACGATCAAGGCCAAGGCCGCCGTCAAGGACGCCAACCGCATCCTGGGCTACCCCTTCGCCATGGGCGACCGGATCACCAAGGCGATGCCGCCGGACGTCATGGGCAAGGGCGTGCCGCTGGCCGACCTGTTCAACGACAAGCACCCGCGCTACAACGAGGGCACCGAGATCCGGGCGCTCTACGACAACGAGCCCGACGTCAAGAAGATCATCGACACCGGGCGGGGCATCGAGGGCCTGATCCGCGGCACCGGCGTGCACGCCGCCGCCGTCATCCTCTCCTCCACCCCGCTGCTCGAACTGATCCCGCTGCACATGCGGGACAAGGACGGCGTGATCATCACCGGCTTCGACTACCCGTCGTGCGAAGCCATGGGCCTGATCAAGATGGACTTCCTGGGTCTGCGGAACCTGGGCATCATCGACCACTGCATCAAGATCGTGAAGGCCAACCGGGGCGTCGACGTCGACATCGAGAAGATCCCGATCGACGACCCCACCACGTACCAGCTGCTGGCCCGAGGCGACACCCTCGGCGTGTTCCAGCTCGACGGCGGCCCCATGCGCGCCCTGCTCAAGCTGATGAAGCCCACCGAGTTCGCCGACATCTCCGCCGTCTCCGCGCTGTACCGGCCCGGCCCGATGGGCATGAACTCGCACACCAACTACGCCCTGCGCAAGAACGCCCAGCAGGAGATCATCCCGATCCACCCCGAGCTGGAGGAACCGCTCAAGGACGTCCTCGGCCCCACCTACGGCCTGATCGTCTACCAGGAGCAGGTCCAGCGAGCCGCCCAGGTGCTGGCCGGCTACTCGCTCGGACAGGCAGACCTGCTCCGCCGCGCGATGGGCAAGAAGAAGAAGGAGGTCCTGGAGAAGGAGTTCGTCCCCTTCCACGCCGGCTGCAAGGAGCGCGGCTACTCCGACGAGGCCATCCAGGCGGTCTGGGACGTCCTGGTCCCGTTCGCCGGCTACGCGTTCAACAAATCGCACTCCGCCGCGTACGGGCTGGTCTCCTACCAGACCGCCTACCTCAAGGCCAACTACCCCGCCGAGTACATGGCCGCCCTGCTCACCTCCGTCGCCGACGACAAGGACAAGATGGCGATCTACCTGGCCGAGTGCCGGCAGATGGGCATCAAGATCCTCTCCCCCGACGTCAACGAGTCGGTGGTCGACTTCACCGCCGTCGGCAGCGACGTCCGGTTCGGCCTCAAGGCGGTGCGCAACGTCGGCGTGCCCGTCATCGAGTCCCTGGTCGGCACCCGCGAGGAGAAGGGCAAGTACACCTCCTTCGCCGACTTCCTGGACAAGGTCGAACTGGTGGTGTGCAACAAGCGCACCGTCGACTCCCTGGTCAAGGCGGGCGCCTTCGACTCGCTCGGCCACACCCGGCTCTCGCTCAGCAGCGTGCACGAGAACGCGATCGACGCCGTCACCGGGCTGAAGAAGCAGCAGGCCATCGGACAGGACGACCTGTTCGGCGCCCTCGACGCCGGCGACGGCGGCGGGCCCGGCATCGGACTCGACTTCCAGCTCACCGAGAACGAGTGGCCGCGACGCCAACTCCTCGCCCTGGAACGCGAGATGCTCGGCCTCTACGTCTCCAGCCACCCGCTGGACGGCGCCGAGCACATCCTCTCCCAGAACCGCGACAGCTCGATCGCCCAGCTCCTCGACTCCGGCCGCTCCGAGGGCGAGGTCCGGCTCTCCGGGCTGATCACCGGCGTCGACCGGCGGATCAACAAGGCCGGCAACGCGTGGGCGATCATCACCCTCGCCGACCGCGACGGCTCGGTCGAGGTGCTGTTCTTCCCGGCGACCTACAACCTCATGGCCGAGCAGATGATCGAGGACAACGTGATCTCGATCCGCGGCCGGCTCAACGAGCGCGACGGGTCACTGAGCGTCTTCGGCCAGGAGATCACCACCCTCGACGTCTCCTCCGCCGAACTCGGCACCAAGCCGCCCGTCCAGATCACCGTCCCGGCCGCCCGGATCAACCCCCAGGTGGTCGCCGAGCTCAAGCTCGCCCTCCAGAACCACCCCGGCGACGTCCCGGTCCGGCTGCGCACCACCAACTGGGACAAGGACACCCTCTACGAGCTCGGGTTCCGGGTGAACCCGGACAACGGGCTCGCCTCGGACGTCAAGACCCTCCTCGGCAACCGCTCCTGGGCGGGGGCGGTCGTCCGCTCCTGACCGGCGCCGGCCGGCCCGGTCCGTTCCGTTCCTCGGAGCGGGCCGGGCCGGTCGGCTGTCCGGCCCCTGCCGGGGACCGGGTTCGGTGGTGCCATGGAGGTGGGCGGACGGCCGGGCCGACTCGTCGGCCTCCCGCCCGCCCCGCCCCAGCCGCTCCACCCCGCCCGCTCCACGCCCGAGGAGTACGCCGATGCCCGACCACACCCGCACCCACTTGCTCGCGGCCATCGAACTCGCGGCCTCCGCCCGCGCCCACGGCAACCACCCCTTCGGCGCACTGCTGACCGACGCGTCCGGCGGCGTCCTGCTCACGGCCGAGAACACCGTGCTGACCGACCACGACGTCACCGCCCACGCGGAGACCAACCTGGTCCGGGCCGCCTGCCGCGCCCTCGCCCCGCACCAGCTCACCGAGACCGTCCTGTACACCAGCACCGAGCCGTGCGCGATGTGCGCCGGCGCGATCTACTGGAGCGGCATCCGGCGGGTGGTCTACGCGCTCGCCGCCACCGAACTGAACGCCATCGCGGGAGCGGACCCGGACGAACCGGTGCTCGACCTGCCCTGCCGCCTGGTCTTCGCGGCCGGCGGCAACACCGTGGAGGCCTCCGGCCCGCACCTGTTCGACGAGGCCTCCGCCGTCCACACGGGGTACTGGGGCTGACCGGCCACGCCGTACGCGGCCTGGCGGGGCGGGGCGGGGCGTGGGGCACCGTGGGTACATACGGAGCGTGACGCCGGGCGGTCCGCGTGCCCGGCGGACCGGCAGGAGGCCGCGATGACCACGAGGGAACCCCTACCGACGGAGACCGGGGCCTGGGTGGTGGACCGCCCCGGGCCGGTCGGCGGGCCGGGACCGGGCCCGCTGGTGTGGGAGCGCCGACCGCTCGACCCGCCCGGGCCGCAGGAGATCCTGGTCGAGGTGGAGGCCTGCGGGGTGTGCCGCACCGACCTCCACCTCGCGGAGGGGGACCTCTCCCCCAGGACGGCGAGGCGCACGCCCGGGCACGAGGTGGTCGGGCACGTGCTGGCGGCCGGGTCCGAGGTCGAGGAGTTCACCGTCGGGGACCGGGCCGGGGTGGCCTGGCTGGCCCGGACCTGCGGCGGCTGCGGGTACTGCCGCAGCGGGCGCGAGAACCTCTGCCCCGACTCCCGGTACACCGGCTGGGACCGGCACGGCGGCTACGCCGGGCACGTCACCGCGGACGCCCGCTACGCCTACCGGCTGCCCGAGGGCCCGCCCGCCGAGGAACTCGCCCCGCTGCTGTGCGCCGGGATCATCGGCTACCGGGCCCTGGAACGGGCCGAACTGCCGACGGGCGGGCTGCTCGGCATCTACGGCTTCGGCGCGTCCGCGCACCTGACCGCCCAGATCGCCCTCGCCCGGGGCGCCCGGGTGGCCGTGTTCACCCGCTCCGAGGCGGCCCGACGGCTGGCACTGGAACTCGGCGCCGCCTTCGCCGGCGACTCCTACGACCCGCCCCCGCAGCCGCTGGACGCGGCCGTCCTCTTCGCCCCGGTCGGCGGCCTCGTACCCGCCGCCCTCACCGCGCTGGACCGCGGCGGCACGCTCGCCGTGGCCGGCATCCACCTCACCGACATCCCGTCGCTGAACTACCAGCGGCACCTCTTCCAGGAGCGCACGCTGCGCAGCGTCACCGCCAACACCCGGGCCGACGGCCTGGCCTTCCTGGCGGAGGCGGCCCGCGCCCGCCCGGTGGTCCACGTCAGCCGCTACCCCCTGCGCCGGGCGGACGCGGCGCTCGCCGACCTCGCCGCGGACCGGGTGACGGGCGTCGCGGTGCTCGTACCCGAGTAGCGCGCCACCCGGAGCGGCACGGCGGTGACCCGCCCCTTCGGAGTGACAGGAGGGGCCGTTTGACTGCGCTCGGTGGCCGACCGGTTGCATCATGTGCGCATGGTGAACTTCCCTGACGATGTCCCCGGTTACCTCTCCATCAGGATGGCCGCCCCCACCGAGCCCGTGGCGGGGATGGCGGACGTCGAGGCGTGGACGGCCCGCGACAGCTATCCGCAGATCCTGTCGGCCGGGAGCAGGGCCTTCGGCGTCGCCCGTGAACTGCCCACGGGCGGCTGGGCCCTGCGCACTTCGATGGCCGAGGTCTACCCGCAGTCGGCCCGCGACGACCTGGGCATGGTCTGCCGCGAGCAGGCCGGCCGGGCGGAGCGGGCCGGCGACACCGCGGCGCAGCAGCGCTACCTGGCCGCGGCCGGGCGGCTGGAGTGGGAGAAGCTCGACGAGGTCGAACTGGACGTCCGCTACCGCGTGGTGCGGGCCGAACGGTACATCCGCAGCGGTCCGGACGGCCCGGAGCCGCCGCGCTCCACCGACCCCGACGACCACCGCAAGCGCCCGCTCGCCGAAGCCCTGGACCCGGCCGCCGGCTTCGTCATGGACCCCGCCCTGCCGACCGGGCTCTCCACCGGCATCCTCAAGACCGACCTCATCCAACTGGTGCCCACCGCACGCGACTTCCCGCCCGAGGTCCGCCGGGACGCGCTGCGTTCCAGCACCACCCACCCGGGTGTGGTGCTGCTGCCGGCCGCGTTCGGCGTCGCGGAACGGGTCGACGGCCGGTGGCGTCCGGTCGGCGTCATGGACGCCCCCACCCCCTTCCGCGCCCGGGACATCCTGTCGATGCGGCTGCGCGTGACCGAGCCGGTCGAACGCCGGCTGAGCGACCGGCAACGGGCCCGCTACGCCGAGGCGGCGGACCGGCTCGAAGCCGAGCAGGGCTTCGAACTCACCGTCGAGGACCGGCTCCTGCGGATCATCCGGGTGGAGCGCGCCGTCCGCTTCGGCCCGGACGGACCCGAGGGGCCCCGCCCTTCCGACCACGACCCCGAGGACCCGATCCTGGTGATGGACCAGAAGCTGCGAGCGCAGGGCATCGTCCCCGACGAGGACGATGACGAGCCGATCGTCCTCGACGAGTCCGCGCGGGAGTTCCAGCGCCTCTTCGAGGCCGAGATGGCCCGGCGCGGCACCCCGCTCCCGCGCTTCGAGGACGACGGGGCGTAGGGGCGGGCCCACCCCGTCGAACACCCCTCCACCACCGTGGTCCGTGACGGGTGACCGGCACCGGCCCCGCTCGTTGCACACCGGGGGGTCATCCCAACCGCTCGGGGTGACCAAGGAGCCGGAGGTGCGCGCAGCATGGGGTTGGCCGAGGGTTCACAGGACGGTTCGCACGAGGACGCGGTGAGCGGGCGGACCCGACGCCAGTTCCTCACCCGCGCCGCCGCGTTGGGCGGGGCGCTGGCGGTCGGTCCCGCTGCGGGCGCCGCCGCGCTCCCGCGTGGCGCGGGCACCGCCGCCCGCGGCGGCTCCGGCTCCGGCTCCGGGCGGACCGTGGCGGTCCTCGGCGGCGGGGTGTCCGGGCTGAGCGCGGCGCACGAACTGGCCGAGCGCGGCTACCGGGTGACGGTGTACGAGTACTACGCCGCGCTCGGCGGCAAGGCCCGGAGCATGGACGTGCCGGGCGGCGCGCGCGGTGGACGCCGAGCGCTGCCGGGCGAGCACGGCTTCCGGTTCTTCCCCGGCTTCTACCGCAACCTGCCGGACACCCTGCGCCGCATCCCCTACCCGGGCAACCCCGGCGGCGTCCACGACAACCTGCGCGACGCCACCCAGGCGCTGCTGGCCTTCGACGCCCCGCGCCCGGGCCTGCTGCTCCCGTTCCGGACCCTCACCCGCCGCCCGCTCGACCTGGGCGACCTCGCCCCGGACGCCCTGCGGCGGACCCTGACCGGCGCGCTGGACGAGGTGCTGCACCTGCCCGCCGACGAGCTGGCCTACTTCGTGGACCGGGTCCTGGTCCACCTGACCAGCTGCGACCTGCGCCGCGAGCAGCAGTGGGAACTGGTGCCGTGGTGGGACTTCATCAGGGCCGGGCGGATGTCCCACGACTACCAGCGCCTCCTCGGGGTCGGCGTGTCCCGGGACCTGGTGGCGACCCGGGCCGAGCAGGCCAGCACCCGTACGGTGGCCCGCACCATCATCGAGGCCTTCCTGCTGAACGGCCTGCTCGGGCGCGGCGTCGACGGACAGCTCGACCGGGTGCTCAACGGCCCCACCAGTGAGGCCTGGATCGACCCGTGGGCGGCCCACCTCTCCGCACTGGGCGTCGAGTTCCGGACCGGCACCGAGGTCCGGGAGGTCCTGTACGACGAGGGCCGGATCACCGGGGTCCTGGTGGCGCCGGCCGGCGGCGGCGCCCCGGAGACGGTGCGGGCCGACTACTACCTCAGCGCGCTGCCGGTCGAGCACGCCCGCACCACCTGGGGTCCGCGCCTGCGCGCCGCCGATCCCCAACTGGCGCGCTGCGACGCGATCGGCACCGACTGGATGACGGGCATCCAGTTCTACCTGCGCCGCCCGCTGCGGCTGGTACACGGCCACGCCATCTGCCTGGACTCCCCCTGGTCGCTCACCACGGTCAACCAGGCGCAGTTCTGGGACCGCGACTTCGCGGCCGCCTACGGCGACGGCACGGTGCGCGACTGCCTCTCGGTCTGCGTCTCGGAGTGGGACCGTCCCGGCATCCTCTACGGCAGGACGGCCAAGGAGTGCACCCGCGAGGAGGTGGCCCGCGAGGTCTGGGCGCAGTGCCGGCGGGCCCTCGACCGGCCGGGCGCCGGTTGGCCGGCGGACGCGGACGTGCACTCGTGGTTCCTCGACCCGGCCGTCACCGGCCTGGGCGGGCCGGCCCCGGCCAACCGCGAGCAACTCCTGGTCCACCCCGCTGGCACGCTCTACCACCGGCCCTCCGCCGCCACCGCCGTCGGCAACTTCTTCCTGGCCGGCGACTACGTCCGCACCGACGTCGACCTGGCCACCATGGAGGGCGCCAACGAGTCCGCGCGCCGCGCCGTCAACGCCCTCCTGGACGCCGACGGTTCGCCCGCCGAACGCTGCCGGATCCAGCTGCTCTTCCGTCCCCCGGAGCTGGAGCCCCTCAAGCTGGTCGACGAGGCCCGCTACCGCCTCGGCCTGCCGAACACCTTCGACCTCGGCTGACCCGGCCCGCCCAGGAGGGCCGGGAGGGCCGGGAGTACATCACATCCGGCGTGGTCAGGCGCAGTCGGACGGGCTGTCACGGCCGGTCGTTCAACGGCCGGTCGTTCACCGGTCGGTCGTTCACCGGTCGGCCGTGATCGCCGCCCTGGCCTGGTCGGCGCCGACCACCTCGCCGTCGAGGCCGGACTGGTGCAGGTCCCCGCCGGGGGCCTCGATGCGTCCGGCGTCGGCCAGGCCGCCGGCCTTCACCGGGTCGAATCCGGCCGTGCGGATCAGCCGCTCGGCGGCCGCCGCGGCGTGCTCGTCGTCGGTGGCGTAGAGCAGCGCGGCCCGCTGCGGGGTGCGGTTCGCGCTCGCGGCGAGCGCCTCGGCGGCGAGGGTGCCGAACGCCTTGACGTAGTGGGCGCCCCCGGGCAGGAGCGCGGCGACGACGGATCCGGCCGACTGCCCGTCGGGCAGGGACCGCACCATCCGGCCCTGGCCGTCGAAGGCGATCGGGTTCGACGGGTCGACCACGACCTTGCCCACGAGCAGCGGCGAAACCTGCGGGATCAGCTCCTTGATGGTGTCGAGCCAGACGGCGAACACGACGGTGTCGGCCTCGGCGGCGGCGTCCCGGACGGTGGCGGTGTGCGCGAGCGGTCCGAGCTCGTCCGCCAGCTCCTGGGCCCGCGACGCGCTCTTCCCCGTCAGGACGACGTGCTCTCCTCCGGCGACCAGGTGCCGGGCGACCGCGCCGCCGATGTTGCCCACGCCCACGATTGCGGTGGTCATGTTCCTCAGCCTTCCTCTCCGCGAATGTAGGGGTCAGATGTTCCTCGGATGCCCCCGAGGTTGTCGGGCAGTAGCCCGAATGCCTGAGACGCCACCCGGTCGAGGGTGGTGGGGTTCCCGGCGGCGACGCGGGTCCGGTGGCTCCTACGCGCGGCCGCTGTGCGGCCAGCCCTGGGCGTCGAACACGGCGGTGGGGTCGAGGTAGTCGCGCCAGTGCGCCACCTTGCGGTCCTTGACGGTCACGACGGAGACGAAGCGGTTGTCGTAGGGCCGCCCGGTGTGGACCGAGGTGCCGTGGACCTCGTACTCCAGGACGACCACCGAGGTCTCGGGGTCGCGGTGGACGCGGAGGTTGTCCGCGCCGTGCAGCGTCACGTAGTCGCCGTAGTCGCTGTACAGGTCGACGATCGCCTGGCGTCCCTCGACGCGCCTGGGGTATCCCGGCACGGTGATCACGAACTCGAAGACCACGTCCTCGGCCAACAGGTCGTAGTAGTCCTCCCCGTCGACCAGGCCGTCCAGCCCCTCCTTGACGATGCGGAAGAACGGGCTGTTCGCCCCGACCAGAGGGGTGTCGTCGTCGACGGTCCTGCTCACTTCTCCTCCAGGGCCCACGTACGGGCGTGGCGCTCGGCGAATTCGCGGACGGTCGTGGCCGGCCCGCCGGTGACCTTCTCGGTGTCGCCGGGGAGCCGGCGCAGCACCAGAGCGTAGTCGGCGGGGATACCGGCGGCGACCGCGCCGTCGACCACGTCTCCTGGTCGGTGTCCTCGTGGCGGACGGGGCGCGGTTGAGGAGCCCGGCCTCCGGTGCTCTGATTCAGGTGTCGCACCCGTCCGGAGGGAGTCACCGTGTCGTCCCACGATCCGATCCCGCCCCAGGAGGCCGCGGACCGGCTGGCCATCCGGGAGCTCGTCGACGCCTACGCGCACTGCGCCGACCGCCGTGACGCCGAGGGGCAGATGGCCCTGTTCACGGAGGACGCCCGCTTCCTGGTCTTCATGGACGCCACCGCGGCCGAGCCGACCCAGGAACTGCGCGGCCGCGACGCCCTGGCCCCGGTCTTCGACAACCTGAACACCTACCGGGCCACCACCCACTTCAACGGGCAGAGCACCGTGGTCCTGGACGGCGACCGGGCGAGCGGTGAGAGCTACTGCCTGGCCCACCACCTCTCCTACGGCACGGACGCCGAGCGGTCGATCATGATCGCCTCGATCCGCTACCTGGACCGGTTCGTCAAGCGCGACGGGGAGTGGTTCTTCGCCGAACGACGGCTGATGGTGGACTGGACCGAGACCCGCCCCAGCACCCCCTGAAGCAGGCAGTCCGGGGCGCGGCGGGCCTCGTCCCGTCAGGCGAGGAATCCGCCGTCGACGGCGAGGTGGCTGCCGTTGACGTAGGCGGCGTCGTCCGACAGCAGGAACGCGATGGCGGTGGCGATCTCGCGCCCGGTGCCGACCCGGCCCATGGGGATGCCCGTCTCAGCGACCCGCCTGGTGCCCTCGGGGTTGGCCCGGGTCATCTCGGTGTCGATGACGCCGGGTTGGAGTTCGTTGACGCGCACCCCCTGGCCGCCGAACTGGATCGCGGCGGTGCGGGTCAGGCCGCGGATACCGTGCTTGGCGCTGGAGTACTCGGCGGTGGGGCCGCCGCGGTCGGCGAACACGCTGGAGACGTTGACGATGGCGCCGCCGCCCGAGGCGAGGATCGCCGGGATCTCGTACTTGATGCCGTAGAAGAGGCTGTTGAGGTCGATGTCGACGGTGCGCCGCCACTGCTCGGGGGTCATGTCGGGCAGCGGGGTGAAGTCGCCGGAGACCCCGGCGTTGTTGACGGCGTAGTGCAGCGCGCCGAACGCCTCGACCGTACGGGCGACCGCCCGCTCGTTGTCCTCGGGGCGGCTGACGTCGCCGGGGACGGCGAGGGCCCGCCCGCCCGCGGCGGTGATCTCGGCGACCACCTCGGCGAGCCGGTGCTCGCGGCGGCCGACGACGGTGACGGCGGCGCCGCGCCGCGCCAGCAGGATCGCGGTGGCGCGGCCCATGCCCGAGCCGGCGCCGGTGACCAGTGCGGCCTTGCCGTGGAACGGTCGCATGTCCGGGTTCTCCCTTCGGGACCTTGGGACTTCGGGACTTCGCGGCGGGCGTCTCAGCCGCCGGCCGGCAGGTCGACGGGGTAGGCGGCGCCGGTGTCGGCGGACGCGGAGACGGCCTGCCAGGCGGTGGCCTCGGCGAGCTGGCCGCGGGAGTAGTCCAGCGCCATGTCCGCGGCGCCGGCGCCCAGGAGCAGGTGGGTGGGCAGCCGGTCGGCGTGGACGATCCGGACGAGGATCTGCGCCGCGCGGTCGGGGTCGCCCACGGCCGCCCCGCCGCCGCGCAGGAGGTCGGCGAGGGCGCCGACGGTGGCGCGGTAGTCGGCGGGTACGTCGTCGACCTCCATCGAGGCCCCGGCCCAGTCGGTGGCGAACCCGCCGGGCTCGACGACGAGGTAGCGGATGCCCAGCGGCGCGGTCTCGGCCGCCAGGACGCGGGTGAAGCCGTCCACGGCGAACTTCGCCGCCTGGTAGGAGCCGAGCCCCGGGGTGGCGCCGACGCGCCCGCCGACGGAGGAGAACTGGATCACGATGCCGCCGCCCTGTTCCTTCAGCAGCGGGATCGCGGCCTTGGAGACGTGGTAGACGCCCCAGAAGTTGGTGTCGAACTGGCGGCGGAAGTCCTCCTCGTCGGCGGTCTCGACCGGGGCGAGGTTGGCGTACCCGGCGTTGTTGACCACGACGTCGACGGAGCCGAAGGCCGTACGGGCTGCGGCGAAGGCGGCCTGGACCGCGTCCGGGTCGGTGACGTCCAGGGCGACGGGCAGGACGCGGTCGCCGTGGCGGGCGACCAGGTCGTCGAGTTGCTCGGGCTTGCGGGCGGTGGCGACGACCCGGTCACCGGCCGCCAGGGCGGCCGAGGCCAGGGAGCGGCCGAAGCCGCGCGAGGAGCCGGTGATGAACCAGGTGCGGGTGTCGGTGTGGGTGCTCATGGATTTAGTGAAACACCGTTGCGCTAATAACGCAACGCCGGATCGTTATTACCGCAACCACGTTTCGCTAGACTCGACGGCGTGACCGACTCCGACTTCCAGCGCGCCCGCACCCCCGAGGCCAAGCGCGCCCGCGAGGACGCGATCCTCGCCGCCGCCGCACGCCTGGCCGCCGCCAACGGCGTCCGCGAGGTGACCGTGACCGCCATCGCCGACGAGGTCGGCATGCACAAGTCCGCGATGCTGCGCTACTTCGAGACGCGGGAGGACATCTTCCTGCGGCTCGCCGCCGAGGCCTGGCAGGACTGGTCGGCCGAGGTCCGCGACCGCCTCGCCGCCCTCACCCCGTGCGAGACCGCCTCGGACCCCGAATGGGCCCACGGAGCCCACTCGATCGCGGGCGTCCTGGCGCAGTCGCTGGCGACCCGCCCGCTCTTCTGCGACCTGCTCGCGCACACCCCGTTGAACCTGGAGCGCAACGTCTCCCTCGACACGGTCCGCGCGTTCAAGGTCCGCGCCATCGCCGAGGTGGACGCGGTCGGCGCGGCCCTCGGCCCCATCGCCCCGCTCGGCGCCGACCAGGCCCGCAGCGTCGTCACCACCGCCACCTCGATGGCCGGCGCCCTGTGGCAGATGGCCGCCCCCGGCACCCGCCTGCGCGCCTTCTACGAGACCGACCCCGAGCTCTCCCACTCCGTCGTCGACGTCGAGCCCCGCCTCACCGACATCCTGGCCGCCCTGCTCACCGGCTACGCCGTCGCCGCCACCCGGCACGCGGGCGACGGATGGCCCCACGACACGCCCTGACCCCCGCGCCGCTCCACCCCGGCCTCCGCTCCACCCCGGCCTCCGCTCCACCCCGGCCTCCACCGCGGCCCGACTTCGCACCGGTGCACGGAGCGACCGGGAAGCAGGTGCCTGTCCGTAATGAACGATTGTGTTCCCTATGCCCCGGGGATACCGTCGGTAGTGGTGAACGAATCCGTCCCCTTCCCGTCGTTCACCCCCGAACCCTTTGGGGGACCGCCATGGCCACCTCGCGCGCCCTGGCCGAGGCTTCGCCCGCGACCGCACGTCGGGGCCAGCACCCGGGGATTGCACTCACCGTCATCGCGGCGACACAGCTGATGGTCGTCCTGGACATCACGATCGTGAACATCGCGCTGCCGCACATCCAGCAGGCGCTGAAGTTCAGCACCACCGACCTGTCCTGGGTCATCAACGCCTACACCCTGACCTTCGGCGGGCTGCTGCTGCTCGGCGGACGGGCGGGCGACATCCTCGGGCGGCGGCGGGTGTTCGTCGTCGGCGTGCTGGTGTTCAGCCTGGCCTCGCTGCTCGGCGGCGTCGCGCAGTCCTCCGCCTGGCTGCTGGCGGCGCGGGCCCTGCAGGGCGTGGGCGGGGCCATCGCCTCGCCCACGGCGCTGGCGCTGATCGCCACCAACTTCAAGGAGGGCCAGGAACGCAACCGGGCCTTCGGGGTCTACTCCGCCGTCGCCGGGGCCGGTGGCGCGATCGGACTGCTGCTCGGCGGCATGCTCACCTCCTGGCTGTCCTGGCGCTGGGTGCTCTTCGTCAATGTGCCGATCGGCATCGCGATCGCGCTGCTGGCGCCGCTCTACATCAACGAGTCCGAGCGCCACCCCGGCCGCTTCGACCTGCCCGGCGCCCTCACCGCCACCGCGGGCATGGTCTCCCTGGTCTACGGCTTCATCCGCGCCTCCGACCACGGCTGGACGGACCCGGTGACGCTCACCGCCTTCGGCCTCGCCGTGGTCCTGGTCGCGGTGTTCGTGGCGAACGAGCGACGCGCACGCCAGCCGATCATGCCCCTGCGCCTCCTACGGGACCGCAACCGCTCGGGCGCGTACGGACTGCTGCTCTGCGTGGCCGCGACGATGTTCAGCATCTTCTTCTTCATCACCCTGTTCGTCCAGGAGATCCTCGGCTTCAGCCCGCTGCGGGCCGGCTTCGCGTTCCTGCCGATCAGCGTGGCCATCGTCGGCGCCGCCCAGTTCGCCGCCCGCAACCAGCTGCGCTTCGGCCCCAAGCCCTTCCTCGTCGCCGGCTCGCTCCTGGTGCTGGGCGGGGTCGCCTGGGCGACGCAGATCGACATCGACAGCAGCTACGTCGGCGGCATCCTCGGACCGACCATGATGTTCGGCTTCGGCATGGGCTCGATCTTCGTCCCCGCCACCCTCACCGTCGTCTCCCACGTCGCCCCGCACGAGACCGGCGCCGCCACCGGCATGCTCAACACCACCCAGCAGGTCGGCGGCTCGCTCGGCCTGTCGATCCTGGTCACGGTGTACGGCACGGCCAGCCGCGCCGAGGCCCGGCAGCAGGCCGGGGCCTTCCTCCGGCAGGCCACCCCGCAGCAGGCCGCCCAGTTCCGGGCCACCGGCCGGCTCCCGGAGCCCTACTCCTCGCAGGTGCTGGTGCACGGTATCGCCAGCGCCTTCCAGCTGGGCCTGGTGTTCGCCGCGCTGGCGGTGGCGATCGCGGTGTTCGTCATCAAGGTCAGCCGGGTGCCGGTGCCGCCGGCCGTCAGCCCTTCGGGGGGAGGTGCTTGACAGGGCGTCAGGGTGAACGGGAGAGTCTTCCCCGTAATGGTTTTCATCTTCGATAACCGTTTGCGGGTGACCTCTGCCCGCCACGGGTCGAAGCCCGACCCGTTCCCGAAACCTCGACGCACCCCCCGAAAGAGGACACCCATGTCGCTCGACGTCTCCCCCGCCCTCCTCGCCCAGGCCCAGCAGGGCCGCGTCGACGAGGCCGAGTTCCTCGACACCGTGCGCGCCTCGCTCCCGTACGCCTACCAGGTCGTCGCCGGGCTCAGCACCGAACTCGCGGCCGGTGAAGCGGAGTTCAGCACCGACAACACCACGCCCAGCGACGAGCAGCGCGCCCAGCTGCTGCGCGCCCTCGCCAGCAACGCGATCCGCGGCAGCCTGGAGAACCACTTCGGGGTGAAGCTCGCCTTCGTCAACTGCCACCGGGTCGGCGCCTTCCGCCCCGGCACCGAGGACGGCGCGGCGTACCGCGAGTTCACCTCGCTGCACAACCAGATCCGCAACCAGAGCCCGGAGCTGCGCAGCTGCTGACGGCGCCCCGGTGCGGCGGCTCCCACCCGGCCCGACGGGGCGGGAGCCGCCGCCGTACGTGTCGCCGTGTTGCGCACCGTTGCGGGCCGTTGCGGGCCGGTGTCCGGATCGCGCGTCGATCTTGTCGGGCGGCGCGGCGGCTGCGTACGTTCGAAACGCACCACCCGACCGGCCCGCCCCGGGCCGCCCCTCACCCCGCGGAGCCCACCATGTCGCCGAACCCCCGACCGCTGCGGAAACTCGGCTTCCTGACCATCGGGCTCTTCGACGAGGCGGACCCGCGCCGCGGCCACGAGTCCACCCTCGACCTCATCACCCTCGGCGAGCGGCTCGGCTTCGACAGCGCCTGGCTGCGCCACCGCCACCTCCAGTACGGCATCTCCTCCCCGGTCGCCGTGCTCGCCGCCGCCACCCAGCGCACCAGCCGCATCCAGCTCGGCACCGCCGTCACCCCGCTCGGCTGGGAGAACCCGCTGCGGCTCGCCGAGGACCTGGCCACCGTGGACGTGCTCTCCGGCGGGCGGCTCAACCCCGGCTTCAGCGTCGGCCCGCCCACCCACTACGCGCACCTGCGCGACGCGCTCTACCCCGACACCGGCGACCAGGAGGACTTCAGCCCCCGGCGCGCCGAGCGGCTGCTCGCCCTGGTCCGCGGCGAGGATGCCTCCGACTTCGCCGGCACCGAGGGCATCGAGGTGTACTCCCGCCGTGTCCAGCCGCACTCCCCCGGGCTGGCCTCCCGGCTCTGGTACGGCGCCGGCAGCCTGCGCTCGGCCCGCTGGGCCGGCGAGCAGGGGCTCAACCTGCTCACCAGCAGCGTCGTGAAGGCGGAGGGCGACGACGCGGAGCCGCTCGACTTCGCCGCCATCCAGGCCGCCCAGATCCGCGCCTTCCGCGAGCGCCACCCCGACGGCGACCGCGCCCGGGTCTCCCAGGGCCTGGTGGTCATCCCCACCGACAGCGCCACCCCCGAGCAGCGCGCCAAGTACCAGGCCTACGCCCTCGCCCGCGCCCCGCGCACCCTCGCCCCGCAGGGCCCGGCCCGGCTGCTGTTCGCCCCCGACCTGGTCGGCACGACCGAGGAACTCGTCGAGCGGCTGCACGCCCACGCCGGCTACCGCGAGGTCGACGAGGTCGCCTTCGCGCTGCCGTTCACCTTCGAGCACGAGGACTACACGCAGATCCTCACCGACCTGGCCACCCGCCTCGGCCCCGCCCTCGGCTGGACCCCCGGCCGGGACTGACCGACCGCACGACTCCCGGGGGAGCACCATGGACGTCGACACCCTCGACACGGCCGGCGGCTACGGCCACCTCGTGAACCGCCGACGGCTCAGAACTCGCTGGTGTCCACGTCCAGTTCGAACGGCTCGGGCAGCCGCACCGGCACCCCGAACGGGTGCGGCCCCTCCACCCTGGTGTAACCGAGCGCACCCGGCTGGGAGAACAGCGTGCACGCCCGCTCCTGCCGGTCCACCAGGAGGTAGAGCGGCGCACCGAACTGGGCGTAGCGGCGGCGCTTCACCGTCCGGTCGGTGTCGGCGTTCGACGGGGACGTGACCTCGACCACGAGGACGGTCTGATCGGGAAGCAACGCACCGGGGTTGTTCACCGCCAGTTTCACCGGCACAAGGGCCAGGTCCGGGATGTAGTAGTTCTCGGTACCGGGCAGGTCGAGGTTGCCCGAACCTGAACGCAATCCGAGTTCGCGCTGGCGGGGTCCGATCTGCAAGCGGATCAGATCGACGGTGTTCTCATGCTCCCAGGACGGCGACACGGGAGTGATGACTCCCTCAACGATCTCAACGCGTTCACCCGCGATGTGCTGAATCGCATACTTGAGGGCTTGCTCCGGGTTCGGCACGTGGCTGTAGTCGCCCGGGCCGATGTGCGCTGTGCTCACGTAGTGCTCTCCTGTCCGGCGCTGGTCTCAACGCTCAGGGGCTGCCCGGCGGAAAGACTACCGGGGTAACACCGCCGCATATGCACGCGCCACCAGACCTACCCGCCAAAACCGGACAACCTCGGGAAGCCGCCGCCCCGAGCCGGATCACCGTCACCAGGCATCAAGTCGCCGGTCAGAGCAGGCGCTTGATCTCGCCGCGTGCCCGGTAGAAGCCGCCCGAGGCGGACTCCCGGACCTCGGCGACCAGGTAGCGGGCGCCGGGGATGCGGATGTCCTTGGGGAACTGCACGCGCCAGGACGGGTCGTAGCCCTGCGAGAGCACCCGCACGCGCAGCCGGGTGCCGTCCTGGACGCACTCGACCTCGACCTCGCCGCCGGTCCGGGCGGTGGCCACCGCGACCGTCTCCAGCCCGGCGCCGGCCCGCACCGGCTCCCAGCCCGCGCCCTTGACCTCGGCGGTCTTCGGCAGCGTGCCGTCCTCGGCCGCCCGCACCGCCTGCTCGCCGGCGTCCAGGCAGGCCAGCGAACCGTCCGTCGTCACCAGGTAGAGCCGCCCCTCCCGGTACTGCATGCTGTACGCCGAGCCGCAGCCGGTGGCGAGCTTCCACAGCCGCGTGCCGTCGGCGGCGAAGCAGTACACCGAGGAGTGGTTGTCCCCCGCGAAGACGTACTCGCCGTCCGGGGAGGCCGCGCAGGAGAACACGCCGGCGTCGCAGCGGTAGGCGGCCACCTCGGCGCCGTCCGACTTGCGCAGCCGGTGCACCCAGCCCTGCCCGGTGCCGGCGAACACCTCGTCGGCCTCCTGCCAGCCGAACAGCACCCCTCCCCGGGTGGGGGTGTACCAGCGCTGGTCGCCGCTGCGGTTGTCGTAGCGGGCGACCCCGCGCGAGTGGCCGTGGTAGACGCCGTCGGCGTCGCAGCGCACCATCCAGCCGGACCGGCCGTCGGCCTGGCGGCGCCACTGGAACTCGTCCTCGTGGTCCACCGTGGTCAGCCCGCCGCGCTCGTCGGCGACGCCCAGCACGCCGTCGTGGATGTCGAGCCAGAAGATGTCCACGTCCTGGGCTATCTCGTACGCCACCCGCGGGATCTTGCCGCCCAGGTCGTACACCTTGCCGTCGTCGCAGCCGGCGTAGATCCACCAGTCGTCCGCGACGATGCACTTCACGCCGTCCGGCAGGCCGTAGCGGGCCGTCACCTCGCCGTCGTGGGTGAGGGTGTAGACGTCGCCGCGCTCGTTGCCGACCCAGGCGTGCTCCTCGCCGACGAAGATCCCGAAGGCGGGCGAGCCGGAGCGGAAGCGCCACAGCAGCGGCGCCTGGCGGGCGGTCGAGCGGCTGCTGACGATCTGCCGCCTGGTCACCTCCCGGCGCTGGCGCACGCCCCGGACGGCCGGGGCGTAGCCCTTGCGGACCTTCTCGCCGATCTTCTTCGCCGCCGCCGAGGCCGCCTTCTCCGGGCTCGGGTACGTCGTCGCCTTGCTCTGCCCGGGCTCGCCGATCCGCCCGTACCGTACCGTCACCACCTGGCCGGCGAGCCGCACCTCGTAGAACTTGTGCGCACTCCCCTCGTCCTCGGACAGTTCGAGGTACGTGACCTGCTCTTCCACGGCGACGGACACGGCGCGGTCCCCTTTCGGGCGACGGAGATTTCGGGCAAGGGAAGCGGGGGCCGGCGGGACCCGCCCGCCGACACCCCACAAGCTACGACCGGGCACTGACAATCGGCTCCGGTCACGGGCGGGACCCATGAGGTCAGCCCGGGTCGGCCAGGAGGGCGCAGTCTCCAAGATCCCCGACCTCGTCGCCCTCGATCAGCTCTGCGTCTCCTCGCGGCGTCCGGCAGCGGCCGCATCGGGTACGACGAGCAGCTTGCCGGTGGTACGCCGAGCCTCCAGATCGCTGTGGGCCTGGGCGGCCTCGGACAATGCGTAACGGCCCGTCACGGTGACCTCGAGCGCCTTGGAGCGCACCCACTCGAACACATCGGCGGCCCGTCGGAGCAGTTCGGACCGATCGGCGATGTAGTGCCCGAGGCTGGGCCGGATCAGGGTCAGCGAACCGCCGTGGGCGAGCCGAATCGGATCGAACGGCGGCACGGCACCACTTGCCGCGCCGAAGAGCACGAGATGGCCGCGGGTCCGCAGGCTGGCGAGGCTCGCATCGAAGGTGTCCGCGCCGACGCCGTCGAAGACGACCGGCAGTCCCTGACCGCCGTTGAGCCGCCTCACCTCGGCTGCGAGATCGTCGACCGCGGAGGAGAGGATCACCTCGGCGGCCCCGGCACGCTTCGCCAGCTCGGCCTTCGCCGTGGTCGACGTCGTGCCGATCACCCTGCCGCCGAGATGGGTGATGAGCTGGGTCAGAAGCAGCCCCATGCCACCGGCAGCCGCATGCACCAGCACCGTGTCGCCCCCCTGAACCGGGTAGGCGTCCTTGACGAGATAGTGCGCGGTCATGCCTTGGAGGAGCACGGCGGCGGCTGTCTCGAAGCCGATGTCGTCGGGCAGCGGCACCAGCCGGGAGGAGTCCACGACGGCCCGCTCGGCGTACGCGCCGGGAATCTCCACCCAACCGACCCGGTCCCCGACTGCGACGTCAGCGACGCCGGGTCCGACTTCGACGACCGTTCCGGCGCCCTCGGCGCCCGGGGTGAAGGGCAGCGGGACGCTGTACCGGCCTTCGCGGTGGTAGACGTCGAGGAAGTTGACCCCGGATGCGGCGACCTCCACGACCGCTTGGCCCGGGCCCGGCGTCGGTTGATCGATATCGACCAGTCGCAGCACCTCGGGACCGCCCACTTCGGACATCTGAATCGCTCGCATGACCCCTCCTGAAACGGCAGACTTCCCTCACCGAACTCCACTCGTGGCGATCTTATTTCCGCTCGCGGTGAGGTGCCGTAGCCGTCACGTCCAGGTCAGCGGCATGAAGCCGGCCGTACCGCGGCGACTGCCCTGGAGCCCGCGGCTGCGGCCGAGCATCGTTCAGCGTGCCGGCTCAGGAGGTTCGGTGGGCCTGTCGAAGAGGGTGTTCCCACTCGGAGCGGCTGGTGGTCTGCTCCGCGGCCGCGCGACAGTGCGCGACTGCGGCCTCGTGGTCACCGGCCAGGTCGAGCGGTTGGGCCCGCACCGCCCCGCCCTCCCCGGTCCGGCCGACGGCCCAGGCGGCGGCGTCGCGGGCCACCGCCATGCCGTAGAGGGTGGCCTTGTGCCGTTCCTGACTGCGGCTGGGCACCTTCAGGCCGGCGGTGCCGACCAGCGCGCCTCTGCCGCGTGCGGCAGCGGTGTTGTCGAAGGCGCCCGATCAGGGCGCCTGGCCCGTCCTGGGCCTCGGCGAGGCGGCGCAGCGTCGCGACCAGGGGCTTGCCGGCCTCCTCGGTGTGGCTGGAGGTGAAGGCGCTCGGTGTCTCGCGCAGCGCGGCCAGCCGGAAGCGCCGGTACGGTTCGGCGTCGGCGACGCCCAGCGGGCGGAGGGTGATCAGGTCAGCCGAGGCGGACACGGGTGCACCTCGTCACGTACGGGAGGGCGATCTCCTCGCGGCCGGCCAGGTCCGGGTGGGTGGCGAGCAGCTGCTCGACGTCGGCCAGCAGGCGGACCCGCTCGTCCTCGGGCAGCGCGATCACATAGCTGCGCGAGGCGACCATGTCGACGATCCCGGCCCGGGTGGTGACATGCTCCCAGCGGATCTCCAACCGCTCGGGCGCTCCGAACGGCGCCGGGAGGGCCGGCCGGGTGTCGATCCGCTGCGGCGTCGAACGGTGCATCAGCACGCCCAGGGCGGCCGCCCACGGCTCGGACTCGTCCCGGACGTTCCACACCAGCGCGAGCGTCCCGCCGGGGGCGAGCACCCGGGCGATCTCCGGCACGGCGGCCGCCTGGTCGAACCAGTGCCAGGCCTGGGCCACCACCACGGCGTCCACGCTGCCGTCCGGCAGCGGGATGCGCTCGGCCGAGCCCGCCCGGACGGCCGCCCTCGGCACGGCCGCGGCCAGCCGGGCCCGCATCCCCTCGTCGGGCTCGACCGCCACCACGTCCAGGCCCGCCTCGACCAGCAGTCCGGTCAACTTGCCCGTCCCGGCGCCCAGGTCGAGCACCCGGCGGGCCTCCCGGGGGACCGCCGAGCCGACCAGCGCCCGGGGGTAGCCCGGTCGACCGTGCTGGTACGCGTCCGCCGCCACGCCGAACGACCGCGCCCGCAGCCTGCCGGCCCACCGCCTGGTCGCCCCCTGCCGCGTCATCCCGCAGGCCCGCCCGATCTCCTCCCAGGTCGCCTCCCGCCCGCGCCGCAGCTCCTCCACCAGCTCCGTCCGCCGCTCCTCCAGCGCCTCGATCACCCCCGACAGCTGCCGCAGCCCCTCCACGCCGCCGACGGCGGCCACGTCCTCCGCCACCCGCCGACCAAGATCACCTGTCTCCATGGCCCGGCACTGTACGGAGCTTCGGCAGAGATCGTCAACAGCTATTGCCTGGTGGCGCAACACCTGTTGCCTCCGGTCGCGCCACCGGCCCCGGCCGTGGTGCGGCCGGGGCCCGTCAGCTGCCCGCCGTCACAGCGGCCGGAGGGTGAGCGCGAACTGCGGAAGCGTCAGCAGGAGCAGGGCGGTGCCGGCCTCGATCCAGCGGTACTTCGCGCGGATGATCGCACTGGTACCGGCCAGCGCCGACAACAGCGGCCCCGCCGGGTCGTGCCCGGCCCGCTCGAAGGCACGGCGCAGCCGCTCGGGGCCCGCCCCCGGCGCGATGTGCTCGAAGTACCCCGGACCGTCCGCACCACCATGCCGCCCCTTGCGGTGGCGCGGCACCAGCGCGGAGGCGAAGCAGCCGACGGCTAGCAGGGCGCTGGCCGTGGCGCTCCACCGCAGGAACGGGACCAGCCAGGCCAGGGAGCCGGCGCCGGTACCGCCGTCCAAGGGGATGAACGTGGCGAGCACCGCACCGGTGAACGCCAGGAACACGGCGGCCTTGGTGTCGGCCCGGACGAGTTCCGCGCTGTTGGCCGCCATCAGGCGCTCCATCGCCGACACCGAGGGCGGGCTGGACGCCGCCGTCGGCGCGGTCGGCCGGCGGCTCCTGCCCCTGGAGCGCCCGCGAGGCCCGGCGACCGTGCGCCGCCGCGACGGCGGCCGGCGCACACGTATCCGCGCACGCGCCGCCCCGGTCACCGCGGGCTCCCGTTCGGCACACCGCCGGACCAGCCGTTGACGTGCGTGGGGAGCTTGACGAAGTCCGGCCCCGGCCCCGGGGGCTGCGGGGGTTGCGAGGGGTACGAGGCGGGCCCGGGGACCTGCCGTCCGAGGGCGACCAGGCGGTCGCGCAGCATCTTGGACAGCTCCTGCTGCTCCTGCCCCGTCAACTTGCCCAGCATGAGCGCCATCTGGTCCTCCCAGGTGGTCTCGCCCCGGAGCAGGTCGCCGTTCTTGACCACCCAGTCCAGGACGTCGCGCACCTCGTCGGGCTTCCTGGCCAGCCAGAGGGCCGCGAGGGCGACCGGTCCCTCCTGCACCTGGCGCCGGCAGAACGCGTACTCCTCCTCGCTCTTGACCGTCCAGTCGAAGGGCACGTCCGTCACGTCCGGTTCCCCGAGGCGCAGTTCATTGCCATGCTCGGAGGCGGAGACGTCCGTGACGCGGTAGCCGAGGCCGTAGTGGGGCAGCACGTACGGAGCCGCGAGGTACTGCACCAACTCGTCGGGGCCCAACCTGGTGCCCGAGGCGGCGAACTGCTCTCTGAGCTGGCGCAGTCGGACGTCGAGGTCCTTGCGGACCGGCAGCCCGCCCCGGTTGGTCCGGGTCTGCACGACCCGCGCGGCATCGTGGACCCACCACAGGAAGTGGACCTCCAGCGGTTCCGTGCCGTACGAGGTGCGGAGACGGACCGTTCGCACGCCCGGCCGCTCGTTGAGGTCCACCAGGTACGCCTGGTCGAAACCGCGCAACCCCAGCCGCGCGGCGACCCCGTCCTCCGCCCCCATGCCCGACGGTCGCGGGCGGCCCTTCCCCAGCTGCTGGTAGAGCCCGTGGCGGTCCCCCAGCACCAGGGCGCAGTCGCGCCGACCGGACCAGCGGTGCCGGAGGATCTCCCGCCAGGGGGCACGGGTGGCCTGGGTGTAGACGGGCGGGTCGGTGTCGACGGTCATCGGGGGCCTCCGAAGGCAGGGGCGGAGCGGAACGGCTGCGGCTCGCCGCGCCGCCAGGCCTCCAGGGCGCGGTGGGCGATGTCGCGGCCGACGAGGTCGGGGTTGTCGCTGCTGTCGATCTCGACCATCAGCCTCAGCTCGCCGGGGCGCATCTCCCGGGCGAGCGCCGCGAGCAGCGTCTCCACCCCGGTGCGGAGGGGTTCGTCCCAGACCGCCCGACGGCACCAAGCGAGCAGCCTCGTGCACGAACGCTGGAAGAGGGCCTCGTCATTGAGGCAGTGCCGGACGAAGGCGATCACCCGTTCACTGAACTCGCCTTGCACGGGAAGCTGTTGCTGAAACCACAACGGGTCTCGAAGCAGATCGAGGAAGGCCGTGTACGCGAGCGCGGCGTCATTCTTCGACTGGTCCGCCCACTCCATGAGCTTGCGGAAAACGGCCGCCTGGTTTCCTCCCGCGAAGAGGCTCCCCAGTGCCCAGCGAACGTTCACGGCGACGGTGCGCTCGGCCTCCTCTTCCCCTCGATAGCAGCGCCGGAGCAGTGAGAGCGCGAATTCCGGTCGGGCCGCTCCGAAGTCTCCTCCACAGGCAGCGGCCGTGGTCGACCGGAGCTGCCAGCCGCCGTTGAAGCTCCAGCGGTCGAGGCGGTGCTTCACCTCGCTGACGAGAATCGGGTCCTGGGCCGCGATCCCCAACGCGTAGGCGGCGATGCTCTGGCTCTGCGTGTGCTCGGACCTGGCCAACCTGCGAATGTGAAGCAGTGCCTGACGGCCGCCGCTCCACCCCGTGGCGAGCCCCACCACTCGGCCCATGGGCTCGGCCAGGTCGGACTCGGTACCGGGAACCGTGTTGATCCACTCGGTCAGGAGTCCCGAGACCTCCCCGTACTGCCGCCACACGTGCCGCAGAACCGTCTCCGCCTGCCGGTGCCGTTTGAAGCGGATCGGCTCCACCGTGTAGGAGTAGCTCGATGTCCTCCGCGTCCCACCCGGCGCGTACTCGGCCCGGATGATCGCCAACAACTCGTCCAGAGACCGCCGGAAGACGAATCGGGGATTAGGCCGCGGGGGCTCGCCCCGCGTCGGCCGGCTCTGCTCGCCCTCCCCCTCCGCACCGGACCTCAGCACCGCGTCCAGGCGGCCGTCGGCCAGCTTGAGCAACCGGTCGGTCTCGTTCCGGACGATCCGGTGGTCGAGGCCCTCCAGGACACTCGTCACCAGCAGCAACGCCAGCGCGTCCGGGTCCTCGCGGATCTCCTTCAGGAGGTCGGGGACCTCCGTCTCCGCGAGGAAGCTGAGCCGCTGGCCGAGGTCGGCCGGGTCGGGGCCGTCGTCTCCGGACCGGCTCACCTCGTCGACGAGTTCGGCGACCTGGGCCGGCATCAGCTCGGGCGCCAGCAGTTCGTCCAGGTCCGCTTCCAGCCGTTGGAGCAGCGCCCGGCGTCGTCCCTCGTGGGGCACCACGGCCTCCAGGCGCGCGTCGAAGACCGCACGCGGCGACGGAGGCTTGTAGCGCACCGGGCTCAGGTCCAGATCGCGGGCCACGCCGCGCAGCCGGTCGGCGTCGTCCGGCAGCATGACCACCATGAAGGCGTCGGCGTCCTCCAGCCTCTGGCGCAGCTTGGCGATCGAGGCCGGTCCGAGCCGGACCGTGGGCGAGAGGCCGTGTACCAGGTAGCCGCGTGCCTCGGCGTGCGTCGGCCGCCAGGACGACAGGTCCGAGTCGCTGTCGAGCGCGCGCAGGGCCAGGCTGTTCCCGCTGCTCTCGACCAGCAGGTTGAGGGCGGTGGTCCGGCGCCCGGTGCCGGGTTCACCGGCAAGGAAGAGCAGGCGGGTGCCGAGCGTGCGCAGCGCCTCGGGGAAGCAGTCCGGCTTCGCGAATCCCGTCCGGGCGGCGAGGACCTCCATCCCGGAGATGGGGCCGTCCTGCGCCTCTACCCGCTCGCCGCCACCGGGGGCGGCCCCGGCGGCGCCGTTCTCGACGCGCTGGTCCCCGTGCACGGAGCCGGTGTTGATGTTGCCACCCGGCGCGTAGATGAACGGGCGGTCCGATCCCCACGCGGCGAACCGGTCCGTGAAATCGCCTTCGAGGTCGTCGGGGTCGAGGTCGGGGTCGAGGCCTCGGTCGTAGTCCCGGTCACGGTCACCCGGTGCGCCGGACGGCCCCTCGATGGCCGGGCGCTCGTCGGGGTTCACCGGCGGTGCTCGTTCTTGTCGCCGTGGACGATGTCGCCCAGGTTGCCGTTGACCGTCCCCACCTTGTGCCCCTCCACGCGGTCGCCGCCGTAGGAGTCACCGCGCACGTTGGTGACGGTCTGGCTGCCGTGCACCGTGCCGGCGTTCAGGTTGCTGCCGTTGCCCCGCTGGTTCACCGCCGTGCGCGGCGCGCGGCGCTGCTCCGTGCTCCCGTCCGCTGTCCGCTTCGCCCGTCCTTCCTGCTCCTCCACCACCGCGTCGCCGAGGATCCTGCGGTCGTACAGGTTCCCGGACGGTGTGGGCACGTACAGCCACGCCCGCTGGTCGAAGCGCTTGCCCTCGACGGTGGCCGGCACCTCGATGAAGTGGTCGGGGTGGCGCCCGGTGAAGCCGCCGGCCACCGCGTCCTGGTAGCAGCGGTCGGACAGGATGGCGGCGACCTGGGTGATGCTCTCGTTGGAGGCGGCCAGCATGGCCTTCACCGGACGGGAGTCGAGCAGCCGGTGGGTGTCGTTGCGCGGGGTGCCGTTACCGTCGAACTCGCCGCCGTCGTCCGGGAGCGGGCCGATGTTGAGGCTGACCCGCAGCCGGATGCGCACCGTCCCGACCGAGTGCACGTTGAACTCGGTGAGCACCTCCTGGAGGGTGTTCAGCCAGGGGTGGATCAGGAAGGGCATCCAGGCCGGGTCGAAGCCGAACACGTACCCGTCGCCGGTCGAGTTGGGGAAGCGCCGGTCCTTCCAGACCTCGCCCAGTCCGGCCCGCTCGAAGGAGAGTCGGAGCAACTGCGGCACGTTCGCGCTGATGGTGCCGTGCTCGATCGCCGGGTACCCGGTGAAGTCCTTGGCGTCGACGGCGACGATGCCCCGGTACGGCGGGAGGTGCCGGCTGCGGCTGTACGGCAGGGCGCTGGCCTCGGGCATCGGCTGGTCGAACTCCGTCATTCTCTGCTCCTTGTCGTTCCGTGCTGACCTTGCGCCACCAAGCTTCGCGATCCGGCGTCGCGCGGTGTGCTCGCTCGGTGCGGTACGCGAGTGACGGATGTCACATCCGAGGCCGCACGGGTCAGAAGGGTGCTGGGACGGAGCGTCAGTCGCGTGGAACGTCAGCCGCGCGCCGGAGTGCGGGGAGGTCGTCGAGGGCGATGGACTTGCGGCCGGCCTCGACGCGGTGGGCGGCCAGGGCGGTGAGGCCGGCGGTGACGGTGTTCCGGGAGACGCCGAGGTGCTGGGCCAGTTCGTCCCGGGTCAGGGCGAGTTCGATCCGGCGGCCGGACGTCTGCGCGGGGCCCGTGGAGAGGTCGGCCAGGGCGACCAGGGCGGCCGCCAGCCGGGGGACGACGTCGCCGCCGATCCGGGCCAGGTCGGATTCCCGCAGCCGGCCCATGGCGTAGCGGACCATCACGGGGAACAGCCCCCGCTCGGCGACGAAGCGCAGGAAGGCCTCCTTGGTGAGGACCGCGACCGTGCAGTCCGAGATCGCCTGGACGCTCGCGGAGCGGACGCCGTCGTCCAGGACGGCCACCTCGCCGAGGAGTTCGCCCGGGCCGCGGAAGGCCAGCAGCCGGACGTCCCCGTTGCGTTCCCGCCGGCTGACCTTGGCCACGCCGGTCCGCAGGGCGAGGACGTGGGTGCCCGGTTCGCCCTGGCGCAGCAGGGTGGCGCCGATCGGGTGCCGGCGTTCGAAGGCCTCCTCCAGCATGCCCGCCCACACCGCGTCGCCCATGAGGTGGCGCAGGGTCCGGCCCAGCGCGGCCGGTGTGCGGCTGTCGTGATCGTTCATGCGACGACCCTAGGAGGCCCGGCGCACCGCACACAGCCGAATCGGGCCTGGCCGCGGTTCCCCTTCCGGGTGATTGCCGCGCCTCCGGTTGACCGGAGTCACCGCGCTTAGCACGAACTCGGCGCGATACGCGGGGACTTGGCGCGGAAACCCTTCGCATGAGCGAATCCGGCGCGGGTCGGCGGCGCGCGGGCGGCGCGACGAGAAGCCTGGTGGGAGGGCGGTGGCCGCTCCGGTTGCGACTGGCGTGCGAAATGTCGGGACTGTCCGGCAGATTGCCACAAGTCGGTTGCGGGACGGTATTTTTGACTTTCGGTCAGGATGTCCTGAACTTGGCTATGCTGCACCACCACGCCTCCGGAGCCGCTCCCCCCGCTTTTGTCCGTACTGTTCCGATCGTTTGAGGATGCTGAATGCTTCGAGCTGGATCGTCACCCGCCAGACGGCGCCGAGCGCCCCTGCTCGGCTGGTTGTTGCCGACGGCCGTGATGGCGGCGGCCGTGGCGGTCGCCGCGGTGGCGGTGTCCGCCGGGGCCCGGGCCGGGGTGCTGTGGTGCGGGGCGACGGGCACCGTGCTGGTGGCCGTGGTGGCCGCCGAGTCGGCCCGCCGGGGGCGGGCCCTGAGCGAGTCCCGTGACCTGCACGCCCGGCAGGTCGAGGAGTGGCAACGCAGGTTGGCCGGGCAGGAGGACGAGCTGGACCGGCTCGCCCGGGTGGAGATGCGCAGGGTGGTCGCCGGGGCCCGGTACGGGTACTCCTTCGACGTCCTGACCCGCCCGTTCGAGGAGAGCGAGGCTCCCGTCTCGCCACGGTTCCGCCGCTCCCTGGTGGCCGTCACCGAGGCCGTCGCCAAGGCCGTCGACGACGAGGTCAGCCGGCGCGACTCGGCCGAGCGGGCCTTCGTCAACATCGCCCGCCGGGTCCAGGCCATCATCCACCGGCAGGCCAAGGACCTGCGGGAGATGGAGGACCGGCACGGCAACGACCCGGCGGTCTTCGACGACCTGCTGCGCCTGGACCACGGCAACGCGCTGAGCGGCCGCCTGGCCGACAGCATCGCCGTCCTGTCCGGCGCCCGCCCCGGCCGCCAGTGGACCCGTCCGATCGCGCTCTACAGCGTGCTGCGTGGCGGCATGTCCCGGATCCTGGAGTACCAGCGGGTGGACCTGCACCCGGTGGCCCAGATCTCCGTCACCGGGCCGGCCGTCGAGCCGCTGATCCACGCCGTCGCCGAGCTGCTCGACAACGCCACCCGCTACTCCCCGCCGCACACCCACGTGCACCTGAGCGCCTCCGAGGTGCAGAGCGGGATGGCGATCGAGATCGAGGACGGCGGCCTCGGCCTCACCGACGAGGCCCGGTTCCGCGCCGAGCGCTCGATCCGCGAGGCGATGGTCTCCAAGGATTTCGACGACCTCACCGAGTCCCCCCGGCTGGGCTTCGCCATCGTCGGCCGGCTCTGCCAGGCGTACGGCTTCCAGATCTCGCTGCGCCGCTCCGCGTACGGCGGCGTGCGGGCGGTGCTGGTCGTGCCGCAGGAGCTGCTCACCACCGCGCCGCCGACCGGGCGGGCGCACGGCATCGGCGCCTTCTCCGGTCCCCGCCCGCTGCCCGCGAACCCGCCCCGGCACGCGGCCGCGGGCCGCCCCTGGGGCACCCGGACGACCTCGGCCGGCGTCGGGCCGTCCTACGGCTCGACCAACCCGTGGGGGCCCTCCGGCCCGGGCGCCGGGGACGACGAGGTGATCGTGACCGAGTGGACGCCCAACGGCCTGCCGCAGCGCCGGCGGAGCCGTCCGATGATGCCCCGGGGCGGCTTCGGCGGCGCCGCGCGGCCCGCCCAGCGCGGCACCGCGCAGCCCGGCGGGCCGACGGCGCAGCCGCCCGGTCCGCTGGCCGGCCCGCCGGCCCAGGCGTCGCGCCCCGCCAAGGAGCCGAAGCAGCCGGGCCTGTGGCTGGAGGCGTTCATGGACGGCATCAAGGGGACCGGGCCGAGCCCGTCCGGTCCGGCGGGCGCCGGGCGCGCCACGGACGCCGAACAGACCGGTGCCGGACGAACGGCCACCGGGCAGACGGACGCCGGGCAGTCGGGTGCCGGACGCACCAGCGCCGCACACACCAGTGAAGAGACGGCAGGGAAAGGCGAGCAGTGATTCCGCACCGCAGCAACATGGACTGGATCCTCAACGACCTCGCGCACAGCGTCCCGTGCGTGCGCCACGTCATCGTGCTGTCCGCCGACGGCCTGCGGATCGCCCAGTACGGCACCGACCCGGACACCGCCGACCGCCTCGCCGCCGCCTGTGCCGGGCTGCAGAGCCTGGCCGGCGCGATCGGCCACGAGTTCCCGCACGGCGACGGCTCGATGCGGCTGGTGGTGATCGAGGTGGACGGCGGCTACTTCTACCTGATGGCCGCCGGTGACCGCGCCTACCTCGCGGTGCTCGCCGACGAGGGCGTGGACGCCGGGCTGGTGAGCCACCAGATGCGCGACCTGGTCGCCCGGATCGGCGAGCACCTGTCCACGCCGCCGCGCAACCCCGAGGCGGTCGCGTGAACCGCCACCCGTCCCGCCCTGCCGCGCCGAGCTCCGGCGGCGGGACGGGCACATGAACGAGCACAGTGAGGCGGTGGCATGACGGCCGCGCAGGGCGGCTGGGACGGCCCCGAGCCCGACCGGCTGTACGTCATCACCCGGGGCCGCAGCGGCCCCTCGGGGCCGGGGGTCTTCGACCTGGTCACCCTGATCGTCTCCCGCGCGGAGCCGACCCCCGCCCACCAGCCGGAGCACGCCGCGATCCTGCGGCTGTGCCGCTCCCCGCTCTCGGTCGCGGAGGTCTCGGCCTACCTGGAGCTCCCCGTCAGCGTGGTCACCGTGCTGCTGGCGGACCTGCTCGACGACGGGCTGATCGAGGCCCGCAGCGCCGCCGTGCCCGCGGCGGAACTCCCCGACCGTGCCCTGTTGGAGGCGGTGATCCATGGACTTCAGCGGCTCTGACACGGTGGTCGGGCCGGCCGGGGCGGACCTGCTGCCGGACTCCGTCACCACGGCGGTCAAGGTGGTGGTGGTCGGCGGCTTCGGCGTCGGCAAGACGACGCTGGTCAGCGCGGTCAGCGAGATCCGCCCGCTGACCACCGAGGAGACCATGACCCAGGCCGGGGTCGGGGTGGACGACCCGACCGGCGTCGAGCAGAAGACCTCCACCACCGTCGCCATGGACTTCGGCCGGATCAGCATCAGCGACCGGCTCGTGCTGTACGTCTTCGGCACCCCCGGCCAGGAGCGGTTCTGGTTCCTCTGGAACGGCCTGTTCGAGGGCGCCCTGGGCGCGGTGGTCCTGGTGGACACCCGGCGGCTGGAGGTCAGCTTCGAGGTGATCGGGCGGCTGGAGGAGCGCGGTGTGCCCTTCGTGGTGGCCGTCAACAGCTTCCCGGAGGCCCCGGCCGTTCCGCTCGACGAGCTGCGGAGCGCGCTGGACCTGCCGTCCGAGGTGCCGATCGTCAGCTGCGACGCGCGCAGCCGGGAGTCCAGCCGGGACACCCTGATGACCCTGATGCACTACCTGTACGAGCTGGCCGTCCCGGCCACCGGCTGAGCAGGCACCCATGCCCGCTCGCCGGCCACCCACCGTCCGCCCGAGCCCGTCCGCTCGTCACCGAACCCCACCCGCGACCGGAGACCCCGTGACCACCCCGATCCCCGAACCCGCCGGCCCCGAATCCGTCGGCTCCGCGCCGGCCACCGCCCCACCGCCCGGCTGCCCGGCCCACGCGGGCGGCGGCATCGCCCCGACCGGCCCCGGCGGCCTGCGCCGCCTGTACGGCCCGGAGGCCGAGGCCGACCCGACGGTCCTGTACGACAAGCTGCGCGCCGAGCACGGCGAGGTGGCCCCGGTGCTGCTGCACGGCGACCACCCGGCCTGGCTGGTGCTCGGCCACGGCACCAACATCACCGTGATGCGCACCCCCACGCTGTTCTCCCGGGACTCGCGCCTGTGGAACGCCTTCCGCAACAACGAGGTCCCGCCCGACTCCCCGCTGCTGCCGGTGGTCGCCTGGCAGCCGATCTGCGTGTTCGCCGACGGCGACGAGCACCGCCGGCTGCGCGGGGCCCTGCTGGACGGCCTGAACGGCTTCGACCGGCGCGGCATCCGCCGCCACGTCCGCCGCTTCACCACCGACCTGGTCCAGGTGGTCGGGCCGACCGGCCAGGCCGAGCTGATCTCCCAGTTCGCCGAGCACCTGCCGATGCTGGTGATGACCAAGCTGCTCGGCATGCCGGACGAGTACGGACCGCAGCTGGTGACCGCCGCCCGGGACCTGATGAAGGGCACCGAGACGGCGATCGCCAGCAACGAGTACGTGGTCGCCGGTCTGCGCCGGACCATCGCCCTCAAGCGCGAGCACCCCGGCGACGACCTGACCAGCCGTCTGCTGGCGCACCCGGCCGGGCTGACCGAGGACGAGGTGATGGAGCACCTGCGGGTGGTGCTGCTCGCCGCGAACGAGACGACCGTCAACCTGATCGCCGACTCGCTGAAGATGGTGCTCACCGACCCGCGCTTCCGGGCCCACCTCTCCGGCGGCCAGATGACCCTGGGCGAGGCGCTGGACCAGGTGCTCTGGGACTCCCCGCCGATGTCCCTGGTGGCCGGCCGCTGGGCGACCGGCGACACCGAGCTGGGCGGTCAGCAGGTCCGGGCCGGGGACCTGCTGCTGCTCGGGCTCGCGGCGGCCAACGTCGACCCGGTGGTCCGCCCCGACCTGGCGGCCCCGCTGTACGGCAACCGCTCCCACCTGTCCTTCGGCGCCGGGCCGCACGAGTGCCCCGGCCAGGACATCGGGCGGCACGTCGCCGAGGCCGGGATCGACATCCTGCTCACCCTGCTGCCGGACGTCCGGCTCGCGGTGCCCGAGGAGGAGCTGGTCTGGAGCTCGGCCTGGATCTCCCGGCACCTGACGGCGCTGCCGGTGGAGTTCACCGCCCGCGACATCGAGCCGGACCCGCTCTCGGTGGCGGAGGCGGAGCTGGCGGAGGCCGACGCGAAGGCGGAGGCGGAGGCAGGGGTGGAGGCAGGGGCGGAACAGGCGAAGGCGGCGCCGGAGCGGGGCGTCCCTGCGGCCCCGACGATCCCGGCGCAGCGCCGCGGCTGGTGGGACGTGCTCACCGGCCTGTTCCGGCGCTGACCGTCACCGCCACTGACCGACACCGGCGCCGGTGTCGGTCAGTGGCGGTGACGGTGGCGGTCAGCCGTCGCGCCCGTCCGTCCGGCGCCGGTACAGGGTGAAGGTGTCCACCGGGGTGAGGTCCCCGTGCGGTCCGTCGAAGGTGTAGTAGGTGACCTTCATGGTGGTGGTGCCGCCGCGCCGGTCGCCCGGGTCGACCTCGAAGGCCGCGAAGCCGTGGGCGTGTTCGCGGTCCTGGACGGCGGCCCAGGGCGCGTCCTCGGTGAGCCAGACCGACTCCCGGTAGGGCGCGCCCGGTTTCGGGTCCTCCAGCCCGATGACCACCCGGCCCTTGGGCTGCTCGAAGAGGTCGTCCTGGGTGGTGGCGGCGTTGCCGCCGGCGCCGATGACCATGTGGACGGTGCCCCGGCCGGTGTCGACCATGTCGGTGCGGGTGCTGGTCGGCACCGGGGTGCGGGCGTCGTTCGGCAGGGTGCCGCGGACGGGGTGGGAGCGCTCGTAGTAGTGCTCGTGGCCGCACACCACCAGGTCGACCCCGTAGGCGTCGAACAGCGGGCCCCAGGTCTCGCGCAGGCCGAGGTCGCTGCCGGAGCCGTGCTTCGAGCTGGAGATCATCGGGTGGTGCATGCAGACCACGATCCAGTCGATCGCCCGGTTGTTCCGCGTTGTCCGCAACTCCCGCTCCAGCCAGCGCCGTTGGGCTCCGCCGGAGAAGCCGCGCAGGTAGACGTCGCCGGAGTTCTGGATGGCCTCGTCGTCGTTGGCGAGGCTGATGAAGCGCACCGAGCCGACGGTGAAGGCGTACCACAGGCCCCGGGTCTCCTCGTCGGAGGAGGCCGAGGAGTCGGGGAGGGAGAAGTACGCCTGGTAGCCGAGCGCGCCGATCGGGCCGTTGCCGCCCTCGTTCTCGTGGTTGCCGACGCAGGGCATCCAGGGCCGCAGCCGGGTGGAGCGGCTGTTGCTGATGAACCAGTCGGCCCAGGTCGCGGTGCGGCTCTGGCCGTGGCGGCCGGCGTAGGAGGAGTAGCAGAGGTCGCCGTTGATGAGGTTGAACAGCGGGCCGACGCGTTCGACCGCGGCGACGATGTCGGCGGAGGCCGCGGTGCCGACCTGGCTGCTCATGAACACCGGGTACTTGCCGAGCGGGGAGGGCATGCCGTCGGGGAAGGTGATCCGGCGGCGGAGGTTGGGCGCGGCCTGGTCGCCGAAGCTGGTGAAGGTGAACGGGGCGCGGCCGCGCGGGGCGGTGGTGAAGGTGCCGGTCTCGGGGGTGGCCCCGTCATGGCCGGCGCTGTAGAGGTAGGTGCTGCCCGGGCGCAGGCCGGTGAGCCGCGCGTGGTGGACGTACACCTCGACCTTGTCGATCGAGTCCCGGTAGGTGCGGGTCTCGGCCTGGACGACCCGGCCGAGGCCGCCGTCCGGTGAGCCGTACCGCACCTGCGGGCGGCGCACGGACTGCGGGGTGAGCCAGGAGACGGTCATCTCCGTGCCGGCGTCGGTGCCGAACTGGAGGTGCAGCCCGGACACCGCGGCCGTTCCGGAGCGGTGCGGGGTGGTCTGCAGGAGCGGGCTGGTGGGCGCGTCGTCGGCCGGTTGGGCGGCCGCGGGTTGCGCGCCCGCCGTCGAGGCCGCGGCCACCAGGGCGGCTCCGGCCGCCGAGGTGCCCTTGAGGATGGACCTGCGTGCAATGGTCATGAGGACTCCGCCTGCCGAGTGGGGGTTCGACAGGCAGTCACTTTAATGACATGTGCACGTAAAGACGATCGTTTTCGCAGCTTCCGTTCGCACGCTTCGTTCTCAGGCCTCGTTCTCAGGCCTCGTTCTCAGGCCTCGTTCTCAGGGCCCGTTCGCAGGGCCCGTTCGCAGGGCTGGGCGCCTACGCCTTGCGGCCGACTCCCCCGTACACCCCGACCTTCCCCTCGCCCGGCGCCGGGCCCCCGGCGGGCTCCGGGTGCCAGCGGTCGACCAGGACGACGCCCGGGTCGTCCAGCTCCAGCCCGCTGAAGAAGCGTTCGACGCGCTCGCGCGAGCGGAGGTGGAGGTCGATCCCGGCCTCCGCGTAGCGGCGGGTGGCGATCCCGGCGCGCTCCGGCGCGATGTCGGCGGTCCCGGCCGAGAGGGCGAGGAAGCTGCCGGCCGGCAGGGCGTCCAGGAGCTTGCGGACGGGCGGGTGCGCGACCTCGTCGGAGAGGAAGTGGACGATGTTGATGAGCGTCAGGGCGACCGGCTCGCGGAGGTCCAGGGTGGCGGCCACCCCCGGGTCGGCGAGGAACTGCTCCGGCTCGCGCAGGTCCCCCTGGACGTAGGCGGTACGGCCCTCGGGGGTGCTGGTGAGCAGGGCCCGCGAGTGGGCGAGCACGATCGGGTCGTTGTCGACGTAGACCACGCGGCAGGCCGGGTCGACGGCCTGGACGATCTCGTGCAGGTTGGGCGTGGTGGGGATGCCGGTGCCCACGTCCAGGAACTGGCGGACGCCGTGCACCCCGGCGAGCCGGCGGACCATCCGCCGCATCACGGCGCGGGCGGCGGTGGCGTCCTCGCGCACGCCGGGCAGTTCGGCGAGGACGCGGTCGCCGACCTCGCGGTCGGCGGGGAAGTTGGTCTTGCCGCCGAGCAGGTAGTCGTAGACCCGGGCGGAGTGCGCCCGGTCGGTGCGCAGGTCCACCGGCGGCGGCTCCTCGAACCCGGCCTCGGTCAGCCAGCTCTCCGACACGCGGCCCCCCGGCGCGCAGTCGTCCGAGCCGCAGCCGTCGAGCCCGCAGTCCTCCGGCAGGCCGCCGTCCTGTGTGTTGGTGTCCGGTATGTCGGTACCCGGTGCGTCGATGCCCACGCCAGCCCTCCCCGTTCAGCAGTGGTCCGGACCACTCAACCACAGCCGATGACTGTCCGTCAGGCGGTTCCGGGTGTCCGCTGAACCGCTCCTTCCGTCTCGCGGACGGCCTCGGCGAAGGAGGGCACCTTCATCGCCGTCAGCAGCGCGAGGGCCGGGCCGGCCGTGCAGACGGTGACGTACGCGGGGATCACGCCCGGCCAGTGCCGGCCGCTCAGCCACTCGGCGAGCAGCGGGAAGGTGCCGCCGAACGCCGCGATGGTGGCCGCGTTGACCACGCCGAGGCCGACCGCCCGCACCTCGGTCGGGAACAGCAACCCGGTGAAGACGTTGAGCGTGCCGAGCACCGTGGCCACCAGCATCCCCAGCAGCACGGCGACGACCTGGAACGGCAGCCAGCCCTGGCGCAGCCCGGCGAGCAGCACCCCGACCAGCGGGATCGGCAGGCCGAAGCCGATCCGGGCGACGGGCAGCAGGCCGAAGCGGTCGGCGGCGGCGCCGGTGAGCAGCATGGTGGCCAGCACCACGCCGAGCACCACGGTCATGAAGGAGGCCGCCTCCTCCTTGCCGATCACGTGGTAGGCGGCGGCGTACTGCGGCAGGTACACCAGCGCGAAGTAGTAACCGACCGTCCCGCCCAGGGTGTTGAGGAAGACGGTGAGCACCGCCCAGCGGTGCTCGCGCAGCGTCCGGAGGAACGGCGGGCGGGCGGTGCGGCCCGCCCGCTCCCGGGCACGGTGGAACTCCGCGCTCTCCGGCGCCCACCGCCGCACCCAGACGGCGGCCAGCCCGAGCAGCGCGGCGACCACGAATCCCCAGCGCCAACCGCCGTTCTCCAGGCCGGACTTGCCGAGGGTGTGGATCAGCAGGGTGAGCACGCCGAAGGAGAGCAGCGAGCCGAGGATGATCCCGCCGTAGGAGACCGAGCTGAACGCGAAGCGGTGCCGCCGCGGGGCGGTCTCGGTGACGTACGCGGCCACGCTCGGCGCCTCCCCGCCGAAGGCGAGCCCCTGCACCACCCGGGCGAGCACGGCCAGCACGGCCGCCCAGACCCCGATGCTCCGCTGGCCCGGGACGGCGGCGATGCCCAGGCTGGCAACGGCGATCACCGCCATGCCGAGGCTGAGCGCGAAGCGCCGTCCCCGGGTGTCGCTGAGCCGCCCGATCAGGTACGAGCCGACCGGCCGGGCGACGAAGCCCACCGCGAAGGTGACGTACGCGCCGAGCACGCCGCTGACGCCGTGTTTGCCGTGCCCGAAGAGGTCCGCCGCGAAGTAGGGCGCGAGGACGGCGTAGATGTTCCAGTCGAAGGACTCGACCACCGATCCGACCGTCGCCGCGGCCAACTCCCGCCGCCGCCCACCGGTTTCCGCCTGGTGACGGAGCGGTGCCACCGCACTGCTTTCTGTCATGGCCTCAGCATGGCACCGTTCGGACCGCCGCGGAATCACTTCTCGCGGCCCGTGGGCGGCGTGCTCCGGCCCGTTGACGCAGAGCACTCTGAGAATCCCATGTGACTGATGTGACAGGCAGGTGATATTCCTGTGCCGTGCATTCCATGATCACCCGGACCCCGCGGCGCGCCCTGCCCGCCGCCGTCGCAGCCCTCGCCACCGCCGCCCTGCTGGCCGGCTGCACCAGCGGAGGCGGCACCGCCGCCGCGCCCTCGGCCTCCCCGGACGCCGCCGCCGTCGCGACGCCGAGCGCCGCCCCGACCCCGACGCCCAAGCCCACCGGCGCCGCCGACCCCGCCCTCAAGGCCTTCTACGGCCAGCAACTCGCCTGGGGCCCCTGCCAGAAGGACCCGCAGAACGAGGAGGACATCTCCGCGCTCCAGTGCGCCACCCTCAAGGTGCCGCTGAACTACGCCGCACCGGAGGTCGGCACCCTGGACGTCGCCGTGGTCCGCAACCCGGCGACCAAGCCCGACCAGCGGATCGGCTCGCTGCTGATCAACCCCGGCGGCCCGGGCGGCTCCGGCGTCGGGATGGTCACCTACGACCCCAAGGGCTTCGACGGCCCGGTGCACGACCGCTACGACATCGTCGGCTTCGACCCGCGCGGCACCGCCGGCACCAGCCCGCTCAACTGCCTGGACGACCGCACCCGGGACGACTGGCTGACCACCGACCAGCCTGCGGCCGACCACGGCAAGCAGCTGGCCGACGCCTGCCAGGCCAAGTACGCCCAGCTCCTGCCCTTCGTCAGCACCCGCAACAGCGCCCGGGACATGGACGTGCTGCGCGGCGCCCTCGGCGACCAGAAGCTCAGCTACCTCGGCCTGTCCTACGGCACCTACCTCGGCTCGCTGTACGCCGAGGAGTTCCCGGACAAGGTCGGCCGGCTCGTCCTGGACGGCGCCACCTCGGCCTCCACCTCGCTGGTCCAGCACAACATCGAGCAGCAGGGCGGCTTCGAGCGGGCCCTGAAGGCCTTCGCCGCGGACTGCGTCACCAAGGACGCCTGCTCGCTCGGCAAGGACCCCGAGCAGGCGGCGCAGAAGCTCGCCGCGTTCCTCGACGGGCTCAAGGACAAGCCGCTCAAGACGGAGAAGGGCCGCACCCTGACGTCCAGTGCGGCCTGGACGGGCGTGCTCAGCCGGCTCTACGGCGGCGAGAAGGCCTGGACCGGGCTGCGCAACTCCATCGGCTGGGCGATGGTGCGCGGCAAGGGCGACTACCTGCTGGACCTCGCCGACGGCTACAACGGCCGCGACAAGGACGGCAAGTACCGCCCCTCGGCGGACGCCTACACGGCCATCCACTGCGCCGACGGCGCCACCGACGCCCCGGCCGGCGAGCAGTTGCAGGCCGCGCTGACCGACCTCGCCGCCAAGGCCCCGCTGGTCAGCAAGCACGACCCGATGGCCGCGCTGTTCGACCCGGACTGCCGGATCTGGCCGGCCGCCTCGACGGAGAGGCCGCACGCGGTCAAGAACACGGCCGCCGCCCCGATCGTGGTGGTCGGCACCACCGGCGACCCGGCCACCCCGTACGCCTGGGCGGAGAAGCTGACCGCCGAGCTCGGCAACGCCGTCCTGGTCACCCGCGAGGGCGAGGGCCACACCGGGTACGGCGCCAGCAAGTGCGTGCGCGCCTCGGTGGACGCCTTCCTGCTGGACGGGACCGTCCCGGCCGCGGGCATCCGCTGCCCGACGGACTGATCCGTCCCGCACGATGACGGCGCCGGGCCCGCGGGCCCGGCGCCGTCGCCGCTTTCCGGGTCAGTGCCCGGGGTGGTGGACGAACCGGTAGGTGTCCCGGTCGAGTTCGGTGACCTGGACGCCGATGGCGGCGGGCCCGGCGATCCGGGCGCGCAGGGCGGCGAGCACCCGGGCGGTCAGTTCGGCGCGCTGCTCGGCGCTGCGGCCGGCCAGGATCTTCACCTCGACCAGCACCACGGCCTCGCCGCTCGTCCCGTCGCCGACCCGGTGGCCGCCGGCGGGGCGGAAGAGCGTCTTGCAGTCCGCCACCGTGGTGTCGATCACCTCGGTGATCGCCTGGTGGACCTCGGCGGCCAGCGCCGTCCGGTCGAAGTCGAGTTCGGCCGAGTGGTCGACCAGGATCTGCGGCACGGGAACCTCCGGGAGTCGTTGCCGGGACGCCGCCGACGCTACCGGACGGGCCCCGAGCGCAAACCCCGGGCCCCGGCGCGGGGTGCGGCGCCGGGGCCCGGGGCTGTCCGGTGGAGCGGTGGCCGGGTCAGCAGCCGAAGTCGACCTTGCGGAAGGTCACGTAGTGGTCGGCGGTGTAGTAGTCCTCGTGGTACTGCTTGCCGGTGACGATGCGACGGGTGCCGCGGGTCGGCGAGCCCGGGGTGACCACGGTGTACTCGTGGTAGTAGCCGGTCGCCTGCGCGGGCAGCACGCGCTCCTTGTTCTGGAAGACGACGCCGTCCTGGCTGTACGGGAAGGGACCGCCGGAGGCGATCAGGTTGAGGGTGGTGTGGGCCTGGGAGGGCAGGGCCGACAGGCACACCGAGCCGCTGACCGCGGCGTGCGCCTCGGTGGCGACGGCGATCGGCGCGAGGGTGACCAGGGCGACGGTGGCGGTGGCGGCGACGCGGGACTTCCACGCGCGTAGAGTTCGGGTCATGACAACCAGGATGGCGATCCTCCGGGCCCTCCGGAAGCCCCGTTCCAACTCTTCACCTCCGGTCAACTTCGCCGCCCCTCACAGGACTTGACCAGGTCAGCCGCGCGACAGAACCAGCGACTGGACCGACGCCAGCCGGCGCCAGTCACTGGAGACGATGCTCGCGTGCGCCTTCGCCAGCTGCTCGGTGCGGGCCCTCGCCTGGTCGGCCGTCGGGTCGGTGGCACTGATCTCCGGGGCGACCAGGTGGGAGTCCGTCATCACCAGCAGGTAGTGGGCGTTGTCGTACCAGGCGGTGTCGATGCTCCTGACGAAGGTGGAGGCGTCGCCGTCGAAGACCACGAACCAGGGCCGGATCGAGGTGTCCGCGCCGGTGTACTGGCTCCGCGGGTCGCCGGTGGCGGCGCCGAGCACGGACGGGAAGACCTGCGCCTGGCCGATCCGGCCCGCCGCCGCCAGGTCGCGCAGGTGCCGGCCCTGCTCCACGTCGGTGTGCAGGGTGTCGAAGGGGTTGCCCAGCTCGACGGTGCCCGGGATCGCGTACAGCAGCACCTTCCCGGCCAGCGCCGAGCGGCGCGGCCAGTTGCCCGCCCGCACCGCCTCGTCGACGCTCGCGTACGAGCCGCCGCCGGGCTTGGCCAGCAGGTCGGCCGGGCGCAGCACGGCGGAGCCCAGGTGGTCGGCGATCAGCGCGTCCAGCTGGTCCGGGCCCATCCCGAGGTCGGCCGAGTAGCCCGGCTTGAGCTCCAGCTTGATCACCAGCGGCCCGGCGCCCGGGTGCGCGGCGAGCCAGACCCGGACGTCGTCCAGGCAGTTCTCCAGGTACTGGTCGGTGCTGCCGCCGTACAGCTGGGCGGGGGTGCTCGCGGCGGTGCAGTTGTTGGAGTTGCCGAACGGGTTGGAGTGGCTGACCTGCCACCGCTTGGTGAAGATGTTCGGCCACAGGTCCAGCTCGATCATCCCGGTGCCGGTGTCCAGGCCCTGGGCGAGGTACGGGAAGGCCGCCGGGTCGTAGGTGTTGTGGAGGCCGACGGTGGTCGCGGAGCCGAACGGCAGGTCGCCCGGCCCGGCCGTGGTGGCGTCCGCCGGGGCGGTCGGGATCAGCGCGGCCGCGGCGGCGATCAGGCCGGCGGCCAGGAGTCCGGTCAGGGTGCGGCGTACGGTCATCGGAACGGTCCCCCAAGTCGTGGGATGCCGGCCGCCCTGCTCCCGGGCAGCCTGACGAAGCATCGCCCGCCCGGGCGTGCTCAGGATGAAGAAGGCACGACAATAGCGTGACGGCTGCACCGCTTCTCCCCCGCTCCCCTCCCCTTCCTCCACGCGCTCCGCACCCGTCCCACCCGCCACGCCCGGGACGGTGACGGAACGTCATGGCGTCGGAGCCGCGGGTTAGCGTGGCCCGCGAAACGGGGCGCGGCCGACCGGTGCGCGCCGAGGCGCCGAGCGGCGGAGGCTGCGATGTCCCTGGTCCGGGTCCACAACTTCTCGATCTCCCTGGACGGCTACGGCACGGGCGAGGGCCAGAGCCTCGACGCGCCGTTCGGCCACGCCGGCGGCCGGCTGCACAGCTGGTTCTTCGGCACCCGGACGTTCCGGCGGATGCAGGGCGAGGAGGGCGGCAGCACCGGCGTGGACGACGCGATCGCCCGCACCTGGGCCGACGGCATCGGCGCGGAGATCATGGGCCGCAACAAGTTCGGCCCGCAGCGCGGCCCCTGGCAGGACGAGGACTGGCGGGGCTGGTGGGGGCCGAACCCGCCGTTCCACACCCTGGTCTTCGTGCTCACCCACCATCCGCGCCCCTCGGTGGAGATGGACGGCGGGACGGTCTTCCACTTCCTGGACGCCTCCCCCGAGGAGGCGCTGCGCCGGGCCAGGGAGGCGGCCGGCGGCCTGGACGTGCGGATCGGCGGCGGCCCGAGCAGCGTCCGCGCCTTCCTGGCCGCCGATCTGGTCGACCACCTGCACGTGGTCGTGGTGCCGGTGCTGCTCGGCCGGGGCGAGCGGCTCTGGGACGGGCTCGAAGGGCTGGAGCAGCGCTTCCGCACCGAGGCGGTGAGCAGCCCGAGCGGCGTCACCCACCTCACCTTCACCCGGCCGTAGCCGGCCCCCGTGCGCACGACGGCGGCCTCCCCGCGGGTACGGGGAGGCCGCCGTCGTGCGGTGCTACCGGATCAGACCCGGTCGGCCGCGATCAGCACGTACTGGAAGGAGCCGTCCTTGTAGGACTCGATGAACGCCTCCTCGATGCCGGTCACCAGCGAGGTGGTGTTCCGCAGCTCCCAGTAGGGCAGGGTGTCCGGCGTCAGGTCGATGACGGCCTGCGGCACCAGGCGGTTGTCGGCCATCGCCCGCAGGTACTCGCGGCGGGAGTGGATGTTGCACTCGAAGTGGGCGTTGATCTGCGAGACCCACTTCGAGGGCTGGCCGTAGCGCGGGTTCCAGCAGCCGGTGATGGTCACGTACCGGCCGCCGACGCTCAGCACCCGGGAGTGCTCGGCGAACAGGTCGTGCAGGTCGACGTACATGCTGGACTCGTTGTTCCAGGAGCCCGCGACCGAGCCGGTCTCGATGGGCATGTTCAGCATGTTGGCGACCTGGGAGCGGACGAACCCGCCGATGCCCAGCTCGGCGGCGCGCTTGTTGCCGAAGTCGGCCTGCTGGGTGGAGAGGGTCAGGCCCTCGACCCGGCAGCCGAAGCGCTGGTGGGCCATCACCATCGAACCGCCGCGGCCGCAGCCGGCGTCGACCAGGGTGTGGTCGGCGCGGATGTCGCCGAGGTGGCCGAGCAGCACGTCGGCCTGGGCGGACTCCAGCCGGTGCAGCTCGGCGATCACCTTCTTCTCGCGCTCGGCGTCGGCCGGGTCCCCGATCGCGGCCTGGTCGATGGCGCCGATGCCGTAGTGGTGGTGGTAGAGGCCGTCGACGTCACCCAGGCGGAGGTTGACCGGACGGGCCTCGTGGTCCCAGTAGCGCGCGATGTCGCCCTGGTACGGAGTCGCCGGGCCGGGGATGGTGTTGCCGGGGGTGGTGATGTCGTCGGTCACGGACATGGGTCAGCTCCTAGCGGATGGTCAAGGGGTCGGTCATCAAGGGAAATGCGCTAACGGCGGGAGGTGGTGCCCCCGGAGGGGCCGGTGTCACCAGAAGTCGGGCAGGGTGTAGCGGTAGGTGTTGGTCTGGTGCCAGTAGTGGTTGCCGTCGACCCACGCGGACACACCGCGCAGGAACCGTACGAGTGTCGGCACCGGGCAGGACACGGCCAGGGCGGCCGCCTCGGCCTCGAAGGCCAGCATCAGCTCGTTGTGGACCTCGACCGCCTTCAGGTAGCCCTCCTTGCGGGAGACGCCCTCGCGCTCGGAGATCACCACCGGCAGGTTCAGGTGCAGTCCGGGGCTGGCCAGCTCCTTCATGTACGAGTACAGGTCGTTGACGATGGTGGTGGCGTTGCCGGCCAGTGCGATCACCCGCTGCATGGCGGGCAGCGCGTGCAGCTCGGCGGGCAGCTCGTAGCCGCCGACGGTGTCCGTGATCGTCGGGCAGGGGCGGAAGTTGTTGAACTGGCGCATGGCCAGGTACTCCCACACCTCCGGGACGTGGTCCGCCTGGTCCCAGGAGGCCTCGGCCAGGTACCCCAGGTGCAGCCGCGCCATGTCGTGCCGGAACCGGTCCGACTGGGAGGGCGTGGCGGCCCGGGTGAAGTACTCCATCGCCGAGTGGTAGGCGCGCCGGGGCGCGTCCGAGCTCAGCGAGGCCTCCCAGCCCGGGTGGTACTCCGTCGTGGTGTGCAGCGGGTCCAGCGCGGTGTGCGCGAGCAGCAGGCGGCTGCCCAGGCCGATCGGCGAACCGCCGAGGTCCTCGCAGTAGCAGTCGTCCACCGCGTTCTCGGCCACCATCAGGCGGGCCGCGAGCATCAGGTGGTCGACGCTCGGCGCGTCCGGGTGGCAGGCCACCATGTAGCGCCCGGTGGAGAAGCCGTTGAAGTCCTTCTCCCACTCCGGCGGGTAGAGCTCGATCTCCTCCATCGCCCAGACCTTGAGCTTCGCGCTCAGCGCCTCCACCCGCACCGGGTCGGGCTCGGCGACCGGGTGGTGGTAGAGGCCGGGGATCGGGTCGCCGCTCCGGGGCTTGCCGCCGCTCGGCGCCTCGGCGGCCGACCCGGCGGCGGCCGGGGTCGGGGTCGCGGCGGTCGGGACGGGCAGGACGTGGGCGGACGGCACCCGGAACCCGGGCGTCGCCGCCGCGGTCTCGGTCACCGTCGTGGTCTCGGTCACGGTCGCGGTCGCCTCGGGCGCCGGGACCACCTCGACCGGGACCTCGGGCGTCGGAGCCTGGGGCGCCGAGGCCTCGTCCGCCGGGGCCTGCGGCCTGAACTGCAGCCCGGAGGTACCCAGTCCGCTGGGCCCGCGCAGGATCCGTTCGATCGCGGGGGAGCTCATGGGCCCACCACCGGGGCGGTGACGGGCCCGGATGGTGTGTCCGGCCAGGCGCACAGGGGCATGGAGCCTCCTCTGAAGGGGGTCGCACAATATGACGGGTCGTCATCCCACCCGCCTCGAACGGGATCTCCGGTCTCCGGCCCCGTCTCGCTCGGTTCACCACCGTAGGCGCGAAGGCGCGTTCCGCATCGCACCAGACGATCTTCATCACCCGATAGGGTGAACGTTCCCCATGCGGGTGTTTGGGCGCGCCCCCGTCGTGCATCACCCCGCCCCGCACCTGGGCACTCCTGTCACGAACCCGCCCGCCGAGCCGCCCGTCCGCGCGTCAACTTGCCGCCACTCGCGCGTGTCCCGCTCCCGCCGGCCGCGTCGTCCCGCTCGTGGCGCGGGCTGTTCGAACGCGAAACGAAATCACCCACGGCCGCCCGCCGGGGGCCGGTCGATCGTCCCGGGCCGGGCCCGGTGCGGGGCCGGGCGCGTAAGGCGGGACAGAATGGGCACGGCGCCGTCGAGGAGGCGGGGCCAGGAAGGAAGACCAGCGCATGGAGAGCCAGGCCCGCAGCCGCACCGCACTCGTGGAGCAGCTCATGGAGCGCTATCCCGACGTGCCCCGGGAGGCGGTGATCAAGGAGGACCTGCTGCGCGGCGGCATGGCCTTCGACGAGTCCGCGCTGAGCGGCAGCGCGGGCGCCGACGGGGGCGGCGAGGTCAAGCCGAAGTCGTACTTCATCTTCTCCTTCGACCACCGCACGCTGCCCGAGCTGGGCGCGGCCGCGCTCAACCGGCCACCGGAGGAGGTCGTGCTGACCGGCGGGCCGTACGGGCTGCGCCGCACGGTGGTGTCGGTGCGGGTGAACCCGGACTCGCCGTACCGGGTCGGCGCCGGGGACGACGGCACGCTCGGCCTCTACCTGGACGGTGCGCGGATCGCCGACGTCGGCCTGCCGCCGATGCCGGACTACTACCGGCACACGCTGGCCAACGGGAAGTCGGTGATGGAGGTCGCCCCGACCATCCAGTGGGGCTACCTGATCTACCTCACGGTGTTCCGGGTCTGCCAGTACTTCGGCGCCAAGGAGGAGTGCCAGTACTGCGACATCAACCACAACTGGCGCCAGCACAAGGCGGCCGGCCGCCCGTACACCGGGGTCAAGCCGGTCGAGGAGGTACTGGAGGCGCTGGCGATCATCGACCGGCACGACACCGCCCGGGCCTCCCAGGCGTACACCCTCACCGGCGGCGCGATCACCTCGCACGTCGGCGGCCGGGACGAGGCCGACTTCTACGGGCAGTACGCCAAGGCCATCGAGGAGCGCTTCCCCGGCCGCTGGATCGGCAAGGTGGTGGCCCAGGCGCTGCCGCGCGAGGACGTCCAGCGCTTCCACGACTACGGCGTGCGGATCTACCACCCCAACTTCGAGGTGTGGGACAAGCGGCTGTTCGAGCTCTACTGCCCCGGCAAGGAGCGCTACGTCGGCCGGGACGAGTGGCACCGCCGGATCCTCGACTCCACCGAGGTGTTCGGCCCGGAGAACGTGATCCCCAACTTCGTCGCGGGCGTGGAGATGGCCGAGCCCTTCGGCTTCACCACGGTGGACGAGGCGATCGCCTCCACCGAGGAGGGCCTGCGCTTCTTCATGTCCCGCGGCGTGGTGCCGCGCTTCACCACCTGGTGCCCCGAGCCCACCACCCCGCTCGGCAAGGCCAACCCGCAGGGCGCGCCGCTGGAGTACCACATCCGGCTGCTGCAGACCTACCGGGGCACCCTGGAGGAGTTCGGCCTCTCCTCCCCGCCCGGGTACGGCCCGGCGGGCCCCGGCAAGGCCGTGTTCTCGGTGAGCTCCTTCATGGACTCGCTGACCGGCTGAGGACCCGCCCCGGTGGTGCGGGCCGCGACGCCCGCACCACCGGCCGCCGTCAGCCCGCGTGCTGCGGGCGGACGGTGAGGATCTGCTCGGCCCGGCCCAGCGGCCCGCGGACGTCGTGCAGCACGGTGCTGGTGACGCCGTGCCCGGCCGGGCCGAAGCTGACGCTGGTGTCCAGGCCGGTCCAGCCGCCCTCGGGGCGGCGGTGGAAGTGGATCGTCAGGTCGGTGTTGGGGAACATCCACTCGGTGGGGCTCTGCCGCACGGCGATGCCGTTGGCGGTGTCCACCAGCATGACGAAGGAGGCGTGCGGGCCGCTGGGCTCCCCGGCGACCAGCTCGACCGGGGTGGAGAGCCAGGCGGCGGCGCGGCCCGGGGCGCTCTCCCGGCGGCGGACGTCGATCGAGGCGATGTAGCCGCCGCCCCAGACCCCGCGCATCGTCCAGGGCTCGAACTCCTCGGGCGCGGGCAGCGGCTCGTCGTGGGTGCCGGCGACGGCGGTGGTGTCCAGCTCGGCGAGGAACCAGGCGCGGGCCCGGACCACGGCGCGCCCGCCGATCGTCACGGTGGCCTCGACCAGCTCGATGGTGCGGCCGGGGCGGACGGTCTCCACCGTGATCTCGCACTCGTCGAGGGCGATCAGGCCGAGTATGTCGTAGCTGATCCGGGCCAGCGCCAGGCTGTCGGCGGGGCGGCCGGTCCCCTGCTGGTCGGCCCTTCGCTGGTCGGCCCGGTACCGGTCGATGGCGTGCACGATCAGGCCGCCGAGCGGGCTGAAGTGCTGCTCGTCGGGGTGCCAGGCGCCCTGCGCCTGCACGGTGGGCTTGTAGGTGTGGTCGCCGGTGCGCTGGTAGTAGCTGTCGGGCGCGGCGTTGGGGGTGGTCACGTGCGCTTCTCCTCGGGCCGGATCGCTGGCTGCCGGGCGGGCGCCGCCGGGGTACGACGGCGCCCGACCTCGGCGTTCAGGATCGTAAGGGGCCGAACCGCCCGCGCGGCGTCACGGGTGACGCATCCCACACCCCCGGGGGATCCGGCCGGTCAGTGCGCGGCGAGCGGGTAGTGGTCGGAGAGGTCGGTGTAGGTGTAGCTCTTGCCCCAACTGCTGACCGTCCAGGGCGCGCTGTGCACCCGGACCACCTCGTTGACGTACTGCTGCGGGCGGGCGTGGTCGGCCCGGTAGAGGACGTAGTCGAGGTCCTCCTTGGGCTCGCCCGGGTAGCGGTAGGCGGCGATGGAGTTGTCGACGGTGTCGAAGGAGTTCGGCCAGCCGGTGCGGGCGGAGGCCGGGGCGAGGTTGCCGTTGCTCAGCAGCGCCTGGTACTCGGAGCCGTGCGAGTCGATGTTGAGGTCGCCCGCGACCAGGACCGGCTCGTCGGCCGGGATCCGCTTGGCGTCCAGGAAGGCGCGCATCGCGGTGAGCTGCTTGGCCCGGATGTCCGCGGCCTGGCCGCTCGCGCAGCCGGAGTCGGTGGACTGGAGGTGGGTGCCGACCACGTGGGTGCGGCGGCCGTTGACGTCCAGCACCGCGTAGGCGAAGCCCTTGTTGGAGAACCAGTCCGAGCCGCAGGCGTCCTTGAAGACGTACTGCTCCTTGCGCAGGATCGGCCACTTGCTGAGCAGGGTGACGCCGCCGTCCTCGGGGGTGGTGGAGCTGTAGCTGCCGGAGGTGGCGTCCCAGCCGCTGGTGGAGCGGCCGACCACCGGCGTGTGGTACGGGTAGGCGGCCGAGGCCTTGGCGGTGAGCGCGTCGGAGGCCGCGTTGTCGAAGGCCTCCTCCAGCACGACCACGTCGTGGCCCTGGAAGAAGTCCGCCGAGGCGATGGCCTGCGCCCGGTACTGCTGGCCCCAGTTGGGGTAGAGCGAGGTGCTCATCAGGAAGGTGTTGTAGGTCAGCACGTCGAGCCGGGGCGCGGTCGTCGGGGCGGTCTCGGCCGAGGCCGGGGCGGCGCCGAGCACGGCGAGGACGGTGGCGGCGGCACCGGCGGCGAGGGTGCGGCGGACGGACGACAGGGGCATCGGGCCTCCAGGAGGGCATCGCGGGTGTTGTCGTGGACCCGTCGGGTCAAGGGATGTTGTGTATCCAACTCGGCTCCCCGCACGGCCCGCAAGACAGCGGGCGAGCATGTGATGAACTCGTCGGTAACACCCGCGTCGAGGGCCTGACGGGCGGTCACCGCCCCGCCCCTCCGTACCGCGTGCCGGGAGCGGCGGTCAGACTGTCCCCAGCACCACGGAAGAACGGACGGGGGAAGGCATGGCCCGCAGGAAGAAGCAGAAGAGGCCGCTCGCGGAGGGGGTGGTCCGGCCGCCGAAGCGGGTCCGCAGGCGCCCGGAGCCGCAGCTGTCGCCGAAGGCGGTCCGCCGGACGGCCTGGCTGGTCGGGGTGCTCACCCCGGTGCTGATGGTCGGCCTGGCCGCGCTCGGCAGCAACCCGGACTACGAACTCCCCTGCGGCATCCTGGCGTTCGTGGTGCTCTCGGCGGGCGTCATCGGGCTCGGCTTCGTCCGGCCCCGCGGCCTGGTCATCTGGCCGGCCGTCCTGTTCGGCGTGCTGCTGCTGGCGCTGCCGGCGGGGAGCATCCGGGCGCAGATCCTCGCCGACCGCGGGGTGGAGACCGCGGTGGTGGTCACCGCGGCCCACAGCGCCAAGGACAAGAACGGCACCGTCAGCTGGACCTGCGACCTCCGCCGCGCCGACGGCCGGCCGCTGCCGCACGGCCGGGTCGGCGGCTTCGGCTGCTCGGCGTACGCCGTCGGCGACACCGAGAACGTCCTGGTCGACCCGGCGGGCTGGGCCCCGCCGGTCTCCCTGGACGAGGACCTCCCGTTCCGCCGCGGCGGCGTCTACGTCACCGCGGCGCTGGCCGTCCTGTGGGGCCTGCTCACCCTGGTCGCGGCGCGCCGCACCCTGCGGGATCCGGGCGCCGCGGCCGGTCAGCGGGGCGGCAGGTAGCGCACCAGGACGTCGGAGCCGGTGCCGTTCAGGGCGCCGAACAGCAGGGTGGTGCCGAACGCGTCCACCGCGGGCGCGAAGGACGGGCCGACGCCCTCGGCGACCCGCTCGACCAGGCCGCTCCGCAGGTCCCGCCGGAAGAGGTCCGGGGCGCCGTTGGTGTCGCCGGGCACCAGGCCGGCGTCGTCCGAGACGAAGTAGACCCAGCGGTCGTCCGCCGTCATGACGCCCGGCTGGGTGCCGGCGGGGGCCACCTCGGTGACCGCCCCGGTGCGCAGGTCGCGGGCGAGGAGCGCGACGCGGGTGGCGCCCTGGCCGCGCTCGAACACCCGGAACAGCGCGAACCGGCCGTCGGGGCTCAGCCGGCTCTGCCGCACGGCGTCGCGCAGGGTGCCGCTCGCGTCGACGCTCGCGCCCTCGATCCGGCCGGTGCGGGTGTCGTGGACGTAGAGCGGGAAGAGCTGGCGGGCGGGCGGCGGCTTCAGGGCGGGCCGGGCGGTCGGGCCGGTCGCGGCGGCCGGCAGCAGGTTGGCCGCCTTCGACCGGAACGCGACGGTCCGGCCGTCCGCGCTGAGCGAGGGCTCCACCGAGCCGCCGTCGGCGGGGGCGCCGCCCTGCCCGGTGCTGACCAGCCGGGTGCCGCCGGACCGGCGGTCCGTCAGGTAGACGTTGGCGGTGCCGGCCGCCGCCCCGGGGGCGAGGTCGGCGCGGTCCGAGGAGTAGGCGACGAAGCGGCCGTCGGCGCTGATCGCGGGGCTGACGGAGTTTCCGGCGCCGGTGCCGGCGGTGACCAGCTCGGTGCGGCCGGTCAGGCGGTCGCGGACGTAGACGTCGGTGCGGCCGCTGCCGTTCCCGGGGACGGCGTTGGCGGCGTCGCTGCTGAAGGCGACGTAGCGGCCGTCGGCACTGATCGCCGCCTGGCTGGTGGAGCCGTCCAGCTGGGCGCCGTCGTCGGCGAGGCTGACCCGCTCGGTGTGCCGCGTCCACAGGTCGCGGACGAAGACGTCGTAGAGGCGGTTGGTATCCCCGGGCACCAGGTTCGAGGCCAGCGAGGTGAACAGGGCGTACCGGCCGTCGGCGCTCAGCCCGAGCGGCTCGGACCAGTCGTCGGCGGGCGCGCCGTCGGGGCTCACGTTCACCCGGACCGGGTCACCGCTCGCGGACGCGGATGTGAGCGTGAGCGTGGCCGCGGGCTCGGGCCGCGCGTGGGCCGCCGGTGCCGCGGTGCCTGCCAGCAGCGCGGCCGCCAGGACACAGACCACCCGGAGCGTCGTCGTCTTCATGGGCTCCCCTCCCCTTGGATTCATCGTGGATTCCCCCGCACTCCCCCGTCCCCCCAGGAGGAAGCCAACCCTCCGGTCGTGGCCACGGTCAACCCGGTCACCCCCGAGACGGGTACGATCTCGCCAACTCCCCTCCACATCAGGCGTGTTCCCGCTCTTCCTTGCCGGTTCGGCAAAAACCCCTTGGCCGCGCGCGGCCACCGGTGCGAGGGTCCGGGAATGACCGTTGACGAACCCTTTGCCCTGCCGACGGCCCTGCCCGGCGGCCTGCTCCTGCGCGAGTCCCGGCCGGAGGACGAGGAGCGGATCGGCGCGCTGCTCACGGAGCGCGGCGCCCCGGGGGACGCGCTCGACCACCGCCTGGTGGTCGAGGACCCGGACGCCGGCCGGTCGGCCAGCGCCGTGGTGGTCGACGGCGACCGGGTCGTCTCCACCGCCACCCTGCTGGACGAGGAGCTGCGCCTCGGCGGTGTCCGGCTGCCCGCCGGGCAGGTCGACATGGTCGCCACCGACGGGGAGTACGAGGGCCGCGGCCTGGTCCGGGCCCTGCTGCGGTGGGCGCACGCACGCTCCGCCGCGCGCGGGCACGTGGTCCAGGTGATGATCGGAATCCCGTACTTCTACCGGCTGTTCGGCTACGAGTACGCGATCGACATCCCGGTCTCGCGGCCGCTGCTCACCGCCCCGCCCAGCACCGGCGCCGGGGACGCCCCCGCGCTGCGCACCGCCCGAGCGGCGGACCTGCCCGCGCTGGCCGCGCTCCAGGAGCAGGCGCAGCGCGGCTTCGACCTCGCGATGGGCCACGCCCCCGCCCGCTGGCGCTGGCTGCTGGCGCACGAGGCGAGCACGCTGCGGGTGGTCGAGCGCGCGGGCGAGGTGGTGGCGGTGGGCCGCACCACCCCGGTGGACGACGGCGAGTTCCACCTGGTCGAGGCGGCCGCCGCGGACGAGCGGGCGGCGCGCGAACTGCTGGCCGGTGTGGCGGCGTTGGCGCCCGAGGCACGGCTCCAGGTGGTGCACCGGCCCGGCACCCTGCCGGCCACCGTCTGGCACGGGCTGCTGGACGACACCCCGCGCCCCGAGGCGGAGCAGTACTACGTCCGCATCCCCGATCCGGCCGTGCTGCTCGACCGGCTGCGCCCCCTGTTCCGCCAACGCCTCGCCGCCGCCGGCCTGGACCGCGCCGACGGCGAACTGCTGCTCTCCACCTACCGTGCGCACTACCGGATCCCGCTCGGCGCGCAGGAGTCGGGCGCGGTGGTCACGGGCGGCACGATGCAGGGCACGGGCCCGGGCGGCGGCGTGGGCGTGGCGCCGGACGCGCTGGCGGCGCTGCTCTTCGGGCCGTACGGGCTGGAGGGGTTGAGCCGCATCCGGCCGGACGTGTACGGGCGTGGGGACGAGGAGCTGCACCGGGCGCTGTTCCCGCCGCTGACGTCCGATCTGCTGACGTACTACCTGCCGTGACGTCCCGTCCGCCGGGCCCCGTCACGGGGACCCCGCCCTGTCGGGGCCCGGCGGCCGGGGCGTAGGGTGCGCCCTGTGAACGAACTGATCTTCCGGGGGAAAGACAAGTTCCGCCCGTCCTGGTCCGATTTCGGTCTGCTCGCGGTCATCCTCGCGGCCCAACTGGTCATCGGCTACGAGAGGCTCGGCCTCGTCCCGACGCTCCTGATCGTCGCCGGGACCCTGGTGATCGCCGTCCCGAGCCGCTTCGCCACCATGCGGTGCTGGAGCCGGGTCGGCGCCGACGGGATCACCCTCTGCTGGGGGCTCGGCCGTGGCCGCACCTACTCCTGGCAGCAGATCGCCTGGATCGACGTGCGGGAGACCAAGGGCTTCGGCATGAGCGAGGGCACGCGCGCGGCCCGGATCCACACCGTCGACGGCCGGCGCCGCTCGCTTCCGGCCCTCCAGAGCAGCACCTTCTACCCGTCGGCCGACTTCGACACGGACTTCCGCCGGGTCGTCAACTGGTGGGAGCTCAGCACCGAGCCGGGCGAGCGCGTCCGGCCGGGCGCCCAGGTGCGGGACCGGCTGACGCCGGTGAAGGTCGGGCTCCTGGCCTCCGTCGTCCTCGGTGCCGTCATCCTCGTCGACGTCCTGCGGTAACCACCGGAACTCCCGGTTCGGCTCCGGTTCCCGGGTGGGAGCCGGAGCCGACCTGTGTTCCGCGCGACCGAAGCGCCATCGGCGCACCGCGGTGCCGCCGGTCAGTCGACCACGGTGACCGTGAAGCCCTCGGGCGCCCGCAGCCGGACCGCGCCGGTGTGGTCGGTGGTCACCTCGATCGGCAGTCCGGCCACCGTCAGCCCGTCGATCCGCAGCGACTCGTACCCGGCGGGCACCCGCGCCCGGACCGTCAGCCGGTGGCCCGGTGCGTCGGCCTCCAGGCCGAGCAGCGACTGGAGGACCGTCACGGCGGAGGCGGCGGCCCAGGCCTGCGGGCGGCAGGACGCCGGGTACGGGACGGGACGGGCGTAGCGCTCGCGCGGGTGGCCGCCGAAGAGCTCGGGCAGCCGGTGGTCGAAGCCCGCGGCGGCGCGCACCAGTCCGGCGGCCAGCGGCTCGGCGGCCTCGTGCAGTCCGGCCTTGGCGAGGCCGTGGACGGCGATGGCGCTGTCGTGCGGCCAGACCGAACCGGTGTGGTAGCCGAGCGGGTTGAAGCCGGCCGCGGCGGCGTCCAGGGTGCGCAGCCCGTAGCCGCTGTCCATGCCCGGGGCGGTGAGCCGGGCGGCGACCAGGGCGCTCTCCTCGGCGTCGAGCAGGCCGGTGCCGAGCAGGTGGCCCATGTTGGAGGCGATCGAGTCGACCCGGCGCTTGTCCCCGTCGAGGGCGACCACCGGGTAGCGGCCGTTTCCGTCCTCGGTCCAGAAGGCGTCGCGGAAGCGTTCCCGCAGCCGCTCGGCCCACTGCCGCCAGTGCTCGGCACCGGGGCGGCCGAAGGCCTCCAGCAGGTCGGCCGCCTTGACCGCCGCCTCGTGGGCGTAGGCCTGGACCTCGCTGAGCGCGATCGGGGCGTCGGCGATCCGGCCGTCGCGGAAGCGGATGCTGTCGGAGGAGTCCTTCCAGCCCTGGTTGGACAGGCCGCTGCCGGTGCTGTCCACGTACTCCAGGAAGCCGTCGCCGTCCGCGTCGGCGTACCGCTCCAGCCAGTCGAGGGCGGCCTCGGCGTGCGGGAGGAGGTCCTCGACCTGGTCGGTGGGCAGGCCCCAGCGCCAGGCGTCGTGCAGCAGGACGAGCCAGAGCGGGGTGGCGTCGGCGGTGCCGAAGTAGCAGGGCGGCAGGTGGGCGCCGGTGTCGAGGTGCTGCTCGGCGCGGCGGACCTCGTGCAGGATCTTGCCGGGCTGCTCCTCGGTGGCCGGGTCGACGGCGCGGCCCTGGCGCCGGGCCAGGGTGCGCAGTGTGCCGGCGGCGAGTTCGGTGCCGAGCGGGAGGAGCATCCGGGCGGCCCAGAGCGAGTCGCGGCCGAACAGGGTGAGGAACCAGGGCGCGCCGGCGCCGAGGAAGGTGTCGGCGGGGCTCAGCGGGTCGGTGAGCAGCAGGCCGCGCAGGTCCTGGTGGGAGCGGGCGAGCCAGTGGCCGAGGTCGTGTTCGCGGCCGGTGACCTCGGGGGTGCGCCAGGGGGCGGCGTCGGCGGGCGGGGCGGGGAAGAGGTCGCCCTCGGCGTGTTCGGCGGTGCACTCCAGGACGGCGTGCCAGGACTGGCCGGGGGCGAGTTCGATGTCGTAGCCGGCGGTGCCGGTGGCGGGGTCGAGGTGGTCGGGGGCCGGGGTGAGGGCGAGGACGGCGGTGAGCGGGCCCCGGCTCCAGCGCAGTGCGTCGTCGCCGTCGGCGCCGGGGGTCAGCGGGGTGTCGGCGCGGCCGGCCTTGACGGTGTCCATCGCGGCGAAGTCGCTCTCGGCGCGCAGGTCCAGGCGCAGCCGGGCGGTGAGGTCGCCGCCGTTGTGGACGGTGTAGCGCTCGGTGAGGCGTCCGGGGGCCAGCTCGCGGCGGCGTTCCAGGGTGGTGGCCGGGTCGGCGGTCCGCTCGGCGAGGCCGCGCAGCACGGTGACGAAGGTGGTGCTGCCGTCCGGGCCCTCGGCGGTGGCGACGGGTGCGTTGGGGACGCCGGGGACGGTGGCCTCCAGGCGGGAGAGGATCCGGCGGTCCCCGTGGAAGAAGCCGTCCGCTCCCCCGGCGAACCGGCCGTCGGGGCGGGAGGCGCAGAAGCTCGGGGCGGCCACGGAGAGCCGGGCGTCGTGCAGGAACGGCTGCAGGTCAATCGCTTCCATCGCTGACATGGTCTCTTCATCCTCTGCTGGGGGCTTGACAGTTGCTTCCACCCGGGCGCAACCTTTCTGCCGTTGGAGCGTTCCAAGACATTAACCCCCCTGGTGGGGATGATGGAACCCCGGATTGGAACGCTCCAACATTCATGTCGATGGAGACAGAACCTAGGATCGCCGTCATGCATGCACACTCATCGCCCCGGCCCAGGACAGGGTCCGCCGTGACCCTCGAAATGGTCGCCGCCCGGGCCGGCGTGGGCCGCCAGACGGTCTCCAACGCGATCAACTCGCCCGAGCTGCTGCGCCCGCAGACGCTGGAGCGGGTCCGGCGCGCCATCGACGAGCTCGGCTACCGGCCGCACCGGGCCGCGCAGGCCCTGAAGACCAGGGCCAGCCGGCTGATCGGCTACGGCATCCGCTCCAGCAGCACCGGCGTCGCGACCCCCGTCCTGGACCGGTTCCTGCACTCGCTCTCCGAGGCCGCCGACCGGGCCGGCTATCGGGTGGTGCTGTTCGCCGTCGCCCCCGGGGACGACGAGCTCACCAGCTACCGGCAGCTGCTGGACGAGCACGGCGCGGACGGCTTCGTGCTCAGCGGCACCGACCGCGGCGACCGCCGCCAGGGCTGGCTGCACGAACAGGGCGTCCCGTACGTCGCCTTCGGCCGCACCTGGAGCGGCCGGGACGTCGGCGACTGGGTCGACGTGGACGGCGCCGCCGGGACCTCGGCCGCCGTCCGGCACCTGGCCGGGCTCGGCCACCGCAGGATCGGCTTCCTCGGCTGGCCCAAGGGCTCCGGCGTCGGCGACGACCGCGCCCGCGGCTGGCAGAGCGCGATGCGCGAACTCGGCCTGCCCACCCGGGGCCGCCGGGCCGAGAGCCCGGACGATCCGGAGCGCGCCACCGAGGCCGCCGAGCGGCTGCTCGCGGCCGGCGCGACCGCGGTCGTGGCCGCCAGCGACACCCTGGCCCTCGGCTGGTACCAGGCGCTGCGGCACGACGGCCGCACCCCCGGCCCGGAGGCGGCCGTCATCGGCTTCGACGACTCGCCGATCGCCCCCCTGCTCTTCCCCTCGCTGTCCAGCCTCGCCCAGCCGCTCGACGCGGTCGGCCGCGAGTGCATGCGGCTCCTGCTCGACCGGCTCGGCGACCGGCAACGGCCGACCGAACACGTCCTGCTGGAACCGGAACTGGTGCTCCGCGAAAGCGTGTGACACCGCTCCCCCGAGCCGTCTCCGACCCATCCCCCCACCCTCGCAAGGAGATCACGCATGGCCACCTCCCGCACCCTCGCCGCGGCCGCCGTCTGCGCGGCCGTCGCCCTCGGCGCCGTCACCGGCTGCTCCTCCTCCGGCGGCTTCGGCGACTCGACGGCCAAGCAGTCCTCCGGCGGCAAGCAGGACCTGACGGTGCTGATCGCCACCTCCGGCGAGGCCGAGACCGCCGCGGTCAAGGCGGCCACCGCCGCCTGGGCACAGCAGACCGGCAACACCGTCACGGTGCAGATCGCCAGCAACATCAACCAGCAGCTCGGCCAGGCCCTCGCCGGCGGCACCCCGCCGGACCTCTTCTACGTCAACTCCGACCAGTTCGCGAACTACGCCAAGGGCGGCTCGCTCTACGCCTACGGCGACCAGATACCCGACGCCGCGGACTTCTCCGAGCAGCTGCGCAAGGCCTTCAGCAGCGACGGCAAGCTCACCTGCCTGCCCAAGGACAGCTCCACCCTGGGCCTGGCGATCAACACCGACCTCTGGAAGCAGGCCGGCCTGACCGAGGCCGACTACCCCACCACCTGGCAGCAGCTGTCCGACGACGCCGCCAAGCTCACCAAGGACGGCGTCAGCGGCCTGGTCACCGCCCCCGACTACCAGCGGGTCGGCGCCCTGCTGAAGGAGGCCGGCGGCTGGATCACCGACCCCGAGCAGAAGACGATGACCGCCGACAGCCCGGCCAACAAGCAGGCGCTGGAGTACCTCCAGTCCATGATGAAGGCCGGCTCCGCCAAGTACGTCGCCGAGGTGGACGCCGGCTGGGGCGGCGAGGCGCTCGGCAAGGGCAAGGCCGCGATGACCATCGAGGGCAACTGGCTGAAGGGGGCGATGGCCAAGGACTTCCCGAACGTCCCGTACAAGGTGCTCCCGCTGCCCGCCGGCCCGGCCGGCCCCGGCACCCTCGCCTTCAGCAACTGCTGGGGCATCGCCGCCAAGAGCACCCACCAGGCCGCCGGCGTCGACCTGGTCAAGCACCTGACCAGCGCCGACCAGCAGCTGGAGTTCTCCAAGGCCTTCGGCGTGATGCCCTCGCGCACCAGCGCACTGGCCACCTACGCCCAGCAGTACCCGGAGTCCAAGGCCTGGGTCGACGGCGTCGCCACCTCCCAGCCGCCGGTCACCATCGCCGGGTTCAACCAGGTGCTCACCCAGTTCAACACCGACCTCCAGTCGCTGAAGACCGGTGACCCGGCGGCCGTCCTGGGCAGCCTCCAGCGCAACGGCGAGCAGGCGCTCAAGAATGCCAAGTAAGAGCGCCGCCCGTACCGACCGCACCGCCCGTACGGCCCGCACCGCCGGGACGAAGGCCGGGCGCGGCCTGCGCGAGGGAGCGTGGGGCTGGCTGTTCACCGGCCCCATGGTCCTCGTCCTCGGGCTCTTCATGGTCCTGCCCATCGCGATGGCCCTGTGGGTCAGCCTGCTGCACTGGGACGGCCAGTCCAATCCCTTCAGCGGCAGCGCGGACTTCGTCGGCCTGGACAACTACCGGCGGCTGTTCACCCAGGACGGCCTGGACCGCACCCTGTTCGCCACCTCGCTGCGCAACACCCTGTACTACGTGGTGCTGACCGTGCCGCTCCAGACGGTGCTGGCGCTCTTCCTCGCCATCGCCGTCAACCAGCGGATGCTGCGCGGCCGGGGCGCCCTGCGCACGGTGTTCTACTTCCCGTCCGTCACCAGCTCGATCGCCGTCTCGACGGTCTTCCTCTTCCTCTTCCAGGGCAGCGGCGCCGTCAACCGGATGCTCGGCTGGCTCGGCGTCCAGGGGCCGAACTGGTTCGCCGACCCGCGCGGACTGGTCTGGCTGGTGCTCGGCTGGTTCGGCGTCGACCAGCCCGCGCCGACCGCCGGCGGGCCGCTCGGACTCCCCTGGTCCGAGTGGTTCGCCGGGCCCTCGGTCGCGATGTCCACCCTGATCCTGATGGCGGTCTGGACCACCTCCGGCACCTTCATGCTGATCTTCCTCGCCGCCCTCCAGGACATCCCGCGCGAACTGGAGGAGGCCGCCGCCCTGGACGGCGTCAACCGCCGCCAACTGCTGCGCCACGTCACCCTGCCCGCGCTGCGGCCCGTCCTGTTCCTCGTCCTGACCCTCGGCCTGATCTCCACCTGGCAGGTCTTCGACCAGGTCTACGTGATGGGCAAGGGCGCCCCCGGCAACACCACCCTCACCCCCGCCTACCTGTCCTACTCCTCCGGCTTCGACAACGCCGACTACGGGCAGGGCGCCGCCATCGCGTTCGTCCTGCTCGGCCTGATCCTGCTGCTCACCGCCGTCCAGCGGTGGGTGCTGCGGGAACGGGACGGCAAGCCGGGGCGGAAGGGAGCCCGACGTGCCGCGCACTGACGCCCCGCGGGCCGAGGACCGGCCGGTCCTCGGCCGCTTCCCCCGACCGCTGCGCCTCCTCGGCTACGCGGCCCTGGCCGGCTTCGCGCTGATCTACCTGCTGCCGTTCCTGCTGCAGCTGGTGAACAGCTTCAAGACCGACCCGGACGCGGCCGCCCACCCGATGTCGCTGCTCCCCGACGGCGGCACCCTCGCCTCCTACCGGCGGCTGCTCGGGCTGGCGGACGGCGTGGAGAACGTCCCGTTCCTGCGCTGGCTGGGCAACAGCGTGGTGGTGACCGTCCTGGTCACGGCCGGCCGGGTGCTGTTCGACTCGATGGCGGGCTACGCGCTGGCCCGGATCAGGTTCCCCGGCCGGCGGCTGCTCTTCGGCTTCGTGCTCGCCGTGATGGCGGTGCCGGGCGTGGTGCTGCTGATCCCCAAGTTCCTGGTGCTGAAGAGCTTCGGCATGTTCGACACCTACAGCGGGATGGTCCTGCCCCTGCTGGTCGACGCCGCCGGGATCTTCATCATGAAGCAGTTCTTCGAGTCGGTGCCGCGCGAGATCGAGGAGGCGGCACGGATCGACGGCGCCGGGACCTTCCGGATCTTCTGGTCGGTCGTGCTGCCGATGTCCCGGCCCTCCCTGATCACCCTCACCGTGCTCTCCTTCCAGGGCTCCTGGAACGAGTTCACCCACTTCCTGGTCTCCACCCAGTCCAGCGACCACGACACCCTGACCACCGGACTCGCCCACTTCGTCGCCGGCGGCCTCGGCTCCGGCACCCAGTACCCGCTCAAACTGGCGGCCGCGCTCGTCTCCACCCTCCCGGTGGCGCTGCTGTTCTTCTGCTTCCAGCGGCACTTCGTGCGCGACGCCAACTCGGGCTCGTCCAAGGGCTAGCCCCCGCTTCTTCCCCTCTCCCATCCCTTCCGCACCACTCTGGAGAACGCCCGTGCCCGCCCGCATCGAGGACTACGCGCTGATCGGCGACATGCAGACCGCCGCCCTGGTCGGCCGGGACGGCTCCGTCGACTGGCTCTGCCTGCCCCGCTTCGACTCCCCGGCGGTCTTCGCCGGCCTGCTGGGGACCGACGAGCACGGCTTCTGGCGGCTCGGCCCGGGCGGCGACACCGCCGCCCCGGCCGTGCCCGCCGACCGCCGCCGCTACCGGGGCGACTCGCTGATCCTGGCGCAGGAGTGGGACACCGACGGCGGCACCGTGCGGGTGGTGGACTTCATGCCCCCGCGCGGTACCGCCGCCCCGCAGCTGATCCGGATCGTCGAGGGCGTCTCCGGCACCGTACGGATGCGCTCCGCACTGCGGATGCGCTTCTCCTACGGCCGGGTGGTGCCCTGGGTCCGCCGCGTCGAGGAGGGCGGGCAGTCGCGCACGGTGGCCGTGGCCGGCCCCGACTCCGTCTGGCTGGACGGCGAGGCCGAGACCTACGGCCGCGACCTCACCACCTACGCCGACTTCACCGTCACCGCCGGGGAGCGGATCGCCTTCGCCCTCACCTGGCAGGCCTCCC
>NZ_JBIAXP010000026.1:143890-162866 GCF_042896795.1 Kitasatospora sp. NPDC001261 | reverse complement strand
GTGGCAATGTACTAAATTATGGTCCGCGGGGCATTTTCGGGGGCCGCGGGGCGGGGGGGCCGGGGGGGCGGGGGGGGGGGCCCGCGCCCCGGCCCGCCCCCCCCCCCCCCGCGGGGGGCGCCCGGCCCTTCCACGTGTGCGGCGTGCCTCAGCCGGCGGCGGCGACGCCCGCCTCGCCCATCGCGCCGATCCGCCCGAGCAGGTCGACGATCCGGGACTGGACGTCCTCGCTGGTCGAGCGCTCGGCGAGGAACAGCACCGTCTCGCCGGTGCGCAGCCGGGGCAGTTCGCGCGGGTCGAGGTCCACCGAGGTGTAGACCACCAGCGGGGTGCGGTGCAGCCGGTCGTTGGCGCGCAGCCAGTCCAGCAGGCCGACCCGGCGGCGGCGGATCTGCAGCAGGTCCATCACCACCAGGTTGGGCTGCACGCTGCTGGCCCGGGCCACCGCGTCGTTCTCGTCCACCGCGTGCTCGACGTGCATGCCGCGCCGCTCCAGGCTGCTGATCATGGCGGCGGCGATGTCCGGGTCGCCCTCGACCAGCAGCACCCGCGGGGCGTGCTGCTCGCCGTCGCGCGGCGCGAGGGCGCGCAGCAGGACGGCCGGGTCGGCCCCGTACGCGGCGTCCCGGGTGGCCTGGCCGAGGCCGGCGGTGACCAGTACCGGGACCCGGCGGTTGAGCGCCGCGGTGCGCAGCGACTGGAGCGCGGTGCGGGTGATCGGGCCGGTCAGCGGGTCGACGAAGAGGGCGGCGGGGAAGCCGGGGACCTGGGCGTCCACCTCCTCGCGGGAGCGGACGATCACCGGCAGGTAGCCGCGCGCCTGGAGGGCCTGCTTGGTGGCCGGGTCGGGCTCGGGCCAGACCAGCAGCCGACGGGTGTTGGCCAGCTCGCCGGTCGGGGCCGACGGCTGCTCGGGTGCGGGCCGCTCCTCGGCGGGCGGGAGCTCGGCCATCGGGCGCGGCGCGGTCCGGGCGGCGTCGGCCGGGACGGGCGGCTGCGGCGCGGCGGCGGGCACCGGGCCGAGCTGGCGCGGCGGGGCGAGCTCGCCCAGTCCGGTGCCGACCGGGCGCGGTCCGGACGGCTCCTCGGCGGCGGGCAGCGCGGCCCGGGCGGGCGCCAGCGCGGTGCCGGGGGAGGGCTGCGCCTGGCCGGCCTGGCCTCCTTGGCCGCCCTGTCCGGACGGGCCGGAGGCGTTCACCAGGGCGTCCGGGCCGGGCCCCGGCGGGACGGCCAGCCGGCGGCGGCGCCCGGTCGGGGCGGCGGCCGGTTCGGGCGGCGCGGGCGCGGGGCCGGCCGGCAGGGCGTGCTCCAGACCGGGGTAGACCGGGGTGTCGGCCGCCCCGGGCAGGGCGAAGCCGCCGGAGGACTCCTCGGCCGAGGGCAGCGCGCGGCGGCGGCGGTGCCTGGTCTCGCCGGAGGCCTGCTCCTGGGCCGCCTCGGCGGTCGGGGTGCCGCCGGGCGGGGTGCCGTCCGGGGCGGCGGGCGCGGGGGCCGGACCGAGGGCGAGCGGCTCGCGCCCGCCGGGGCGGTTCGGCTGCGCCCGGTGGCCCTCGACGGGCACGGCGTAGGCGGGGCCGGAGCGGCCGTCGTCCTTGCCCCACGGGTCGCTCTGGGCGCCGTTCGGCCCGGCCAGGCCCTGGCGGCCGTACGCGGGGTCGTTGCCGGTGCCGTTCCACTGCTCGGGGACGGCCCGCTCCACCCGGGCGGGGGCGTTCGGCCACTGGTCGGCCGGAATGTCGGGGTTGCCGGGAGCACCGGGAGCACCGGGAGCACCGGGGACGCCAGGGGCGTCGGGGGTGTCGGACGCCGGGGTCTCGGCGGCCGGGCGGCCGCGGCGGCCGCGCCGCTCGGCGGGCGGCTCCGCGGCGGGCGCCCGCTCCGCGGCGGGGGCCGCGGCGGCCTCGGGGGTCTCGGAAGCGGGCTGCTCGTCGGCCGCCGCGGGCTCGGCGCCCTCGCCGCTGCTGGGCAGCTGCGGGATGCCCGGGAGCTCCGGCAGGACGGCGCTGTCGCTCTCCTTGGGCCGGTCGGAGCGGCCTTCGGCGGCGGCGCGCTCGGCGGCGGCCTTCGCGGCGACCGGGTCCAGCGGCAGCTCGACGACGTACGTGGTGCCGGCCTTGCCGGGCAGCTCGTGCGGCTGGAGCACACCGCCGTGCCGCTCGACCACCGCGCGGGCTATCGGCAGGTGGACGGGGCTGCCGCCGACGCCGGGGCCGCGGATCTCGACCCGGGCGACCTCGCCGCGCTGGGCGGCGGCCAGTACGACGGTCGGCGGCTCGGGGGCGGGCGGCAGCGCGGGCGCGGCGGCGCCGTTCAGCCCGGGCACGGTCAGACCGGGGGAGGGGGCGACGGGGGCGTCCAGGGAGAGTCCGACGCCGCTGACGTCGGCGACCAGGTGGGCCAGCGCCTGGGCCAGCCGCCGCTCGTCGGCGATCACCTCGACCGCGGCGGCGTGCACCGAGAACCGCACCCGGCCGGGGCCGACCAGCTCGCCGGCCTCCTCGACGGCCCGGCGGACCACCTTGTCCAGGCCGACCGGGACCCGGGACGCGGCCTTCGGCCCGTCCTTGCCGTCCTTGGCGCCGGCCTTGGGCTCCTTGCCGTCCTTGCCGTCCTTGGCCTCGGCGGCGCCGCTCTCGCCGGCCTCGCAGCGCTGGTGGTCGAGCACCCCGTCGATCAGCTTCCCGTACCGGCGGCACTCGGCGGCCAGCCGGCGCAGCGTCCAGTTGGCCTCCGGCCAGAGCTGGCCGGCCGGGTCGGCGGCGAGCGCGTCCAGCCGCTCGTTCAGCGCGTTCAGGGCACTGCCCAGCTCGCTCTCCAGGACGGCGGTGAGGTGCTCGTTGCGGGCGACCAGGGCGAGTTCGCGGCTGCGGTCGGTGAAGGTCATCACCGCGCCGACCAGCTGGTCGCCGTCCCGGACCGGGGCGGTGGTGAGGTCGACGGTGACCGGCCGGCCGTCCTTGCGCCACAGCACGGTGCCGCGCACCCGGTGCTTGCGCCCGGAGGTGAGGGTGTCCAGCAGCGCCGACTCCTCCAGCGCCAGCGGGGTGCCGTCGGCCCGGGAGTGCTGGATCAGCGGGTGCAGCTCGCGCCCGCCCAGCTCGCTCGCCCGGTACTCCAGGATGTGCGCGGCGGCCGGGTTGACCAGCACGCAGCGGCCTTCGAGGTCGACGCCGAGCACGCCCTCGGCGGCGGCCCGCAGGATCATCTCGGTCTGCTTGTGCTGGCGGCGCAGCTCGGCCTCGACGCCCAGCCGGCCGGAGAGGTCGCGGACCAGCAGCAGGAGCAGGTCGGAGGAGGAGGGCGAGTTCTCGCGGTACGAGTCGTACGGGGAGCGCGCGTAGCCGCGGCCGTCGCCGTCGTCGGCGAAGTCGTTGCCGGAGACCTCGACCGGGAAGGTGGTGCCGTCGGTGCGGTGGGCGGTCATCCGGACCGGGCGGTCGAGGGCGTCGCCGTCGCGGGTGGCCGGTCGCATCGAGCCGGGGATGCGGCTGGGGTCGAACTCGGGCAGCAGACCCAGCACGCCCATGCCGACCAGTGAGGTGCCCGGCGCCTGCAACGCCTGGACCGCCGCGCTGTTGGCGTCCACGACGGTGCCGTTGCTGTTCACCAGCAGCAACGCGTCGGGCAGGGCGTCGAGTATGGCGGCGAGGCGAGCAGCGCCTCGGATCGGCCTGCTGCTCACGTCGACAGGTCTCCTCGGCTCGGGGCAGCTCCTCCGGAGACGGCAGTATCTCATTCTTCTTTGCGGCGGAGTCGACCCGCCTAGTAACGTTGGCGGCGGTTGGTGCCGAGCCCCACGGTTGTGGCATCATCACTGACACACGGAACGGCTCCGCTCGCGCGGGTACGATCCCTGTGGGGAGGCTTCGCCTAGTCCGGTCTATGGCGCCGCACTGCTAATGCGGTTTCGGGGTTATTCCTGATCGAGGGTTCAAATCCCTCAGCCTCCGCCAGTCGGGAGCCCCCGTCGACGATCTCGTCGACGGGGGCTCTTCGCGTTCCCGGACACGTTCCCGGACACGTTCCCGGCTGCGGTCCGGCTGCGGTCCGGGACGGCCGGGAGCGCGGCCCCGGCGGCGCGCGGGAGGAGGTCGGGAGGGGTCGGGCGGGGCCCGGAACAACCGATTTCGTCCTACGCCGCAGGTCATGTAATGTTGTCCCCGCAACGCCTCGGCGGCAACGTTCACCAGGGCGAGCGCTCATAGCTCAACGGATAGAGCACTTGACTACGGATCAAGAGGTTGCAGGTTCGAATCCTGCTGAGCGCACTCAACTCCGCAAGATCGGGTTCGCCCGTTCCTTGCGCTCATAGCTCAACGGATAGAGCACTTGACTACGGATCAAGAGGTTGCAGGTTCGAATCCTGCTGAGCGCACCATCGAGAAGCCTCCGGCCACCGGCCGGGGGCTTCTCCGTTTCCCCGGCGTACCCGGCGAGTGATTCGAACACAGGCCACGGGTGGGTGGCCGCGTCCCGGAGGCCGGTGCCCGCCGAATGGGCCTGGAGGTGCCATTCCCGCGTCCGTTCGGGTGGCGCCGATTGCCGCCTAATGGATGAAATGCAGCCGTTTCGGGTACATCCCGTCCTGCCGCCCGGATGACCGCCGAACGGGTGGGACACGGCCAAAAGCACCGGTGTCGCAGTATGACCGGCCCAGGATCGTGATTCCTTTTTGTCGGATCTTGTGCAGACTGCCCACCCCCCGGCAGCCGACCGCGAAGGAGAGCCGGATGAGCCGACAGTTTCCCCGTACGGCTGTCGCCCTGGCCGTCCTCGCGAGCGGGCTGCTGACCGCGTGGAACGTCCCGCTCGCGGCGGCCTTGCAGTCCCCCGACACCCGGTCCGCCGAACACCGGGCGGTGCCGCCCTCCGGGCTCCCGGCCCGGGTCGACCTCGACGCCGCCCCGCAGGAGTACGGCACCGCCACGCACGTGGCCTCCGACCTCCTCCTGGGCGCCGGCGCGACCGCCCCGGAGCGCACCGGCCGCAGCGGCGCCGACGTGTCGATCGCCCTCCCCTTCCCCACCGAGGCGGCGATCGGCCGCTACTACCGGCTCACCGTCCCGGTCGCGGTCGGCGACCGGCCCGCCACCCTGGCCGGCTGGATCGACTTCGGCCGCGCCGGCCGGTTCGACCCCGCCCAGCGGGTGCAGACCGAGATCCCGGCCGGCGCCGCCACCGCGACCCTGGAGTGGACCGTCCCGCCCGGCGCGGCCTCGGGCGAGACCTGGGCCCGGCTGCGGATCGGCCGCGACGCCGGACAGCTCGTCTCCTCCGGCGGCTTCGCCGATTCCGGACAGGCCGCCGACCAGCGGATCGAGCTGACCGTCGGCGCCGCCCGGCCGGAGATCGCCGAGCCGGTCGCCGGTGCCGTCCTCGCCGACGCCCGCCCGCAGGTCAGCGGCCACGGCGCGGTAGCCGGCGCCACGGTGGAGGTCCGGGAGGGCGACACCGTCCTCTGCCGGACCGAGGTCGGGAGCGGCGGTGACTGGTCCTGCCGCCCCGGCACGGAGCTGGCCGTCGGTCCGCACGCCCTCACCGCGGTGGAGACCACCGGCGGCGGCGTGGTGCTGCGCGGCGATCCGGTCACGGTCGACGTGAAGACCGTGCCGCCGGGCGCTCCCACGCTCACCGTCCCCGCGTACACCGACGACCCGGGGCTCCGGCTCACCGGCACCGGCGAGGCGGGCAGCACCGTCTCGGTCCTCGACGAGGGCTCCAGCGACGAACTGTGCATCACGGGGGTGCCGGCGGGCGGCGCGTGGTCCTGCCTGCCGGTCGAGGACCTGACGGACGGGAAGCACCTGCTCACCCCGGTCGCGGTCGACCGGGCGGGCAACCGGACGGCCGGGCTGCCGGTCCCGCTGGTCGTCTCCACCGCCCTGCCGGGCCGGCCGGTGCTCACCTCGCCGGCCCCGGGGGAGACCGTGCGGGTCAGCCGGCCGAAGCTGGCCGGCCGGGCGGATCCGGGCACGGACGTGCTGGTCACGACGGGGGCCGACGCGGGCGCGGAGCCGGAACGGCGGACGGTGCTCTGCGGGGCGACGACGGCGTTCGACGGGAGCTGGAGCTGCACGGCCAACCGGGACCTGGCGGCCGGGGAGCAGTGGCTGACCGTCACGGCGACCGACCGGGCGGGGAACGCGGCCTCGGCGGAGCCGGTGCCGGTACGGGTCGCCACGGCGGAGGCGGCGCCCGCTCCGGGGGCGTCGAGCCCGGCGGTGCCGAGTGCGGCGGCGCAGAGTTCGGTACTGCCGAGCCTGGTGCTGCCGAGTGCGGCGGCTTCGAGTGCGACGGCAATGGCGACGGCTTCGGCTTCGGTTCCGGGGGCGTCGAGCCCGACGGCGACGGTGTCGGCGTCGAGTTCGGCAGCGAGCCCGGTGGCGTCCGGTGCGGCGGCGGTGCCCTCGGGCCCCGCCAAGCCGAGCCCGAGCGCCCAGGGTGCGGCGGTCGCCTCGCCGACTCCGTCCGTCGCGGCGGCGCCAGCGGGGGTGCCGGTCGCCGTTCCGCCGGTGGGCGCACGGCCGGTGACGGCGAGTCCGGTGGGCTCCGGTCCGTCGGCAGGTCCGTCGGCGGGGCCGTCGAGGGCGACTCCCGGGCCCGTGAAGACCGTGGCGGCCGCGTCCGCCGCTTCCACCAGGCCCGTCGTCCCGACCCTTTCGACCGCCGAGGCCTTCTCCCCGAGCCTGACGCCGGCCCCCGCTACCGGCCACGGCGCCCCGGCCGCGGCGGTCGTCGCGGTGCGGCCCGGGCCCTCACCGGCCGGAGCCGCCGACCCGGTCGACTCCGCCGGGCCCGCCGGGGACGCGGTTCCGCCGTTGGCGGCGCCGCCGGTGGAGACCGCGCAGGGCGCGTCCGGGCGGTCCGGGGCGACCGGCTGGCGCGGTGGAATCGCCGGATTCCTGCTGGTGCTCACCGGCCTCGGGCTGATCACCCGTCGGGTGTTCGCCCGCAGGCCAGGTGCTCCTCGGCGCTGAACTGCGCCGAACTGTCCCGACCATCAGTTCATGTGCCTGCGCGTCAGGTCGGCTTTGGATGATTCGTCAGTAAATGTCGACACACCTCGGCTCAAATGTCGCATTTGATGACGTATGAACTTAGCCTGACCCTGGCACTGCCCGTCAGATCCGGGCCGCCCGTTGCGCGACACACCGACCCAGAGGATCCGTGCATGGACGTCACCCGCGATTCTTCGCAGCGACCCGACAACCTGCCCAAGGCGCTTCCGCCGGCCCTGCCGGAACGTTCCGCCGTCGGCTCCGGCCCGCTGGCCGGGACCACCGCCGTCAAGACCCTCAAGCCGGGCGGCCCGGCCGACAGCGGTCCGGCGACCACCCCGCTGGCCGTCGTCCCGAGCCCCTCCCACGGCGGCTCGGCGGACCTGCGGGACCCGCTGGAGTCGGCCGCCCCGGAGACCGTCGAACTCCCGGACCCCATGGTGGCCGGGGCCCTGACCGCCACCACCTCCCGGCGCCCGCCGCGCGCCGACCAGGCGCTGCGCGAGCAGCGCGCCACCGCGCTGCCCGGCTGGCTGGCCCTGCTGGCGGTGCTGATTGGCGTGGGCGGCGTGCTGCTCGTGCTGCTGCGCACCGGCGTCATCCCGTACTGGGACGCGCTGCCCGACCTGCGCGGCAGCGCCGCGCGGGAGAGCGGCCGGGTGGAGGTGGACGCGCCGTGGATCGCCGCGGTGGCCGCCGCCGGCCTGCTGGTGGTGTTCACGCTCGCCGGGCTGCTGGCCAACGCGGGCGGCGAGACCCGGGTGCTGACCCGCTGGGGCCGCTACCGGGGCACCGTCCGCCGGACCGGCCTGGTCTGGGTCAACCCGCTGCTGCGCCGCCGCCGGGTGGACGTGCGGCTGCGGCACTGGCGCAGCGAGCCGGTCAAGGTGGTGGACCGCACCGGCACGCCGATCGTGGTCCGGCTGCTGATCGTCTGGCGGGTCAAGGACACCGCGCGGGCGCTGCTCGCGATCGAGGACCACGAGAGCTACCTGCGCGAGCAGGTCCAGGCCGTGCTCACCCGCACCGCGTCCACCCTGCCCTGCGACAGCAACGCCGCGCCCGGCCCCGCGCTGCGCGACGGGCAGTGGTTCGCCGACGAGATGACCAGGGCGCTGGCCGCCGAGGTCGCCCCGGCCGGCCTGGAGGTCTACTCGGTGCAGCCGTTGGCCCTGGACTACGCGCCCGAGGTGGCCGAGTCGATGCGCCGGCGCAGACTGGCCGACCTGGACGCGGGCCTGCGCACGGTGCTGGTGGACGACGCGGTCGAGGCCGCGGCGCTCGCCGTCCGCCGGCTGGAGCGGGCCACCGCGCACGAACTGGACGAGGCCGCCCGCAGCGCGCTGATGGAGCAGCTGCTGGTCGCCTTCGTCGCCCCGGCCGGAGTGGCCGCCTCGGTACCGTCCCCGGCCGCCCGTGCCGGGCGGAAGGAAGGACGACCCGCATGAGGATAGCCACCGGCGCGTACGCCGAGTCCGGTATCGGCCCCGACGGCGATCCCGGACTGATCGGCTTCGAGGAGCGCCTCGGCAGCATCCCCGCGCTCGCGGGCTGCGGCTGCCCGAACTGCGTCGTCCGGCCGCGCACCGCCCGCTCCGCGGCGGCGGTCGGCGGCAGCCGAATACACCGGGCCGTGCGGGGCACCTGCCTGGCCACCACCGTGCTGGCGGGCGCCGGCGTCGTCGGCCTGACGGCCGGCGCCGGATCCGCGCACGCCGCGGCCGGGAAGCAGGGCTGGGACGGCTCGAAGTACTGGTTCAAGAACGGCTCCGGCGAGTGGCGTTGGACCAGCCACTACGACGTCTACGCGAGCCGCACCGGGCAGTCCGGCGGCTCCTCCGGTTCCTCCGGTTCCTCCGCTCAGGCCGTCTCCAACGGCTCGGCCTCCTCCGCCGGGATGCGCCAGGGCTGGGACGGCTCGAAGTACTGGTTCAAGAACGGCAGCGGCGAGTGGCGTTGGACCAGCCACTACGACGTCTACGCGAGCCGCACCGGGCAGTCCGGCGGCTCCGCCCGGACCCCCGCGCAGCCCGCGCCCCCCGCGAGCCGTCCGTCGGCGAACCCCGCACCGGCCTCCGGGAGCATGGAGTCGGCCATCGACTACGCGCTCGCCCAGCTGGGCAAGCCGTACGTCTGGGGCGGCAACGGCCCGTCCGGCTACGACTGCTCGGGGCTGGTCCAGCAGGCCTACCGGCGCGCGGGGATCAGCCTGCCGCGGGTGGCCGACGACCAGTACGCGGCGACCACGCCGATCAGCGCCGGGCAGCTGCGCCGCGGCGACCTGGTGTTCTGGTCCGACAGCGGCCGGGCCTCGGGGATCCACCACGTGGGGATCTACCTCGGTGGCAACAAGTTCGTGGAGGCTCCCCGGCCGGGCACGACCGTCCGGATCTCGACCCTCAGCCAGGGCTACTACCCCACCCACTTCGGGCGGCCGTGACCGCGCGGCCGTAACGGCGAAGGCCGTACCGGGCCCCGACAGCGCGCCGCTGTCGGGGCCCGGACCGCGTTCGGAGCGGCCGCCGCGCCGGGCGGGCTCAGGCGGAGGCGGCGTCCAGCAGGGCGGTCTGCTCCGGGGTGAGCTGCAGGGTGGCGCCGACCAGCAGCGGCGGGAGCTGCTCGACGGTGCGGGCGCTGGCGATCGGGGCGGCGACCGTCGGACGGGCGGCGAGCCAGGCCAGGGCGACGGAGGCGGGCTCCACTCCCTGCTCGGCGGCGACGGCGTCCAGCGCCTCCAGCACCTTGGGGCCGCGCGGCTCGGCCAGGTAGCGGGCGGCGCCCTCGGCGCGGGCGCTGGCCACGCCGTCGGCGCCCGGACGGTACTTGCCGGTCAGGAAGCCGGAGGCCAGCGCGTAGTACGGGACGGTGGCCAGGCCGTGCTCGGCGACCACGTCGGCCAGCGGGCCCTCGAAGGTGCCGCGCGAGACCAGGTTGTAGTGCGGCTGGACGGCGACGTACTTCGCGAGGCCCTCGCGCTCGGCGAAGGCCAGCGCCTCGGTGAGCCGCTCGGCGGAGATGTTGGAGGCGGCGACCGCCCGGACCTTGCCCTCGCGGACCAGCTCGTCCAGCGCGGTGACGAACTCCTCGACCGGGGTGTCGTCGTCCCGGTGGGTGTAGTAGAGGTCGATCCGCTCGACGCCCAGGCGGCGCAGCGAGTCCTCGGCCGCGGCCTTGATGTTGGCGGCGCCCAGGCCACCGCGCTCGGCGAGCATGCCGACCTTGGTGGCGATCACGACGTCCTCGCGGTTGCCGCGGCTGCGCAGCCAGTTGCCGAGGACGGTCTCGGACTCGCCGCCGGTGTTGCCCGGGGCCCAGGAGGAGTAGACGTCGGCGGTGTCGACGAAGTTTCCGCCGGCCGCGGCGTAGGCGTCCAGGACGGCGAAGGACTGCTGTTCGTCGGCCGTCCAGCCGAAGACGTTGCCGCCGAGGGAGAGCGGGAAGACGGACAGGTCGGAGGTGCCGAGGCTCACCCGGCTGTGGTTTCCGGTCATGAAGGCAGTCAACCCCATGGCCCGGCCCGGCATTCCGGGAACCCCGCGGTCTTCACGAGGCTGTTGCACGGAAGGGTGGTGTGGTCCGCGCGACGGGGGTCCGGGGTGTGCCCGAGGTGGGCCGATTCGTTAGAGTCCGTGCCATGGCTGACAACGACTACGACCCCGCCGGCAGCACCCAGATGTTCCGGGCGTTCGTCGACGAGAGCCCGGCGCCCCAGGCCCCGGGCAACGTTTCCACCTACGGCAGCAGCAAGAGCAGCGGCCGCACCGGCGTGATCGCGCTGGTCGCCGTCGTCGTGCTGGTCGTCCTGGGCGCCGTCGTCTGGCTGGCGGTCAAGTGACCTTCGCGCGGGTGACCCTCGTCCGGGTCACCCGCGCGACGGAAGACGAACACCTCAGCAGGGCTTGCGCCAGGCGTTCAGTTCGAGCTTCTTCCGCATCGAACTGAAGCCCAGCGACTTGGCCTTGCCGCAGAACTGGTCCGTGTCGAGCTTGTACTCGACGTGGAAGACCGCCTTGCCCGCCTTGACGAAGGGCGCGACCCGGTCGCACTCGTCGAACTGCGCGCACTCCTCGTTGACCGCGAAGTCGAAGTCCGGGAGCAGGGCCGGGATCTGGTCCAGGTCGTTCTTCAGGCCGATGGCCAGGCCGCGTTCGTGGGCGAGCTGGGCCAGCATCCGGTTGTACTTGAGCTGGTCGTCCGGGGTCAGCGGGAAGCCGCTGTTCTGGTTGTACGCCTCGATGGTGTCCGGCTCGACGGCGTCGAAGCCCTTGCTCCGGCACATGTCGAAGCGGGCGGCCATCAGCGGCTTCAGCTGGTCGAGCTTGCGGATGTCGAACCACTTCTCGCCCTTCCAGCCGGTGTCCGAGCCCTGGAGGGACTTGGCGAAGGCGGCGGAGTCGGGGCGGAAGTCCTCCCAGGAGCCGGCGTTGATGTAGCAGATCACCTTGCGGCCCTTGGCGTGCAGCGCGGCCACCACCGAGGCGTCGTTCTCGAAGCCGTCGATGTCGTAGACCGGGACGTCCACCGACTGGTCGACGCCGCCGCCGAGTTGCCACTGCCAGGCGAGGCCCGGGGTGGGCTGCCAGCGGGCGCCGGCCGGCGGTGCCGGGTTGCCCGGCGGGGTGCCGGTGCCCGGCGGGGTGCCGGGAGGCGTGCTGCTGCCGGGCGTGCCCGGGGCGGGCGCGGTGGTGCCGGGAGCGGTGGGCGCGGGGGTCGGCGTGCCCGGCTCGGTGGTGCTCGGGTCGGGGGTGCCGGGGGTGCTCGGCGCGGTGGCCGCGGGGGAGTTGCTCGGGGTGCCGTCGGCCGAGTCCTGGTCGTCCTCCGATCCCGAGCTGCTGCACGAGCTGACCAGCAGGGCGGTGGCGGTGGCGAGGGCCAGGGCGGCCGGGAGGTGCCGGTGGTTGCGGCGGTTCACGGTAGTCGGACTCCGGATCGGGTCAGGTCAGTTCGGCGGCGTTCAGGCCGTACGGCAGGGTGCGCCAGGGGTTCTCCCCGGCCCCCGGTACGGCGCAGCCGACGCCGGCTCGCCGGGCGGCGATCAGGGCGGCGGCGTCCTGGGCGTGCTCGGAAGGGACGTCGTAGACCAGGTGGCAGAAGCGGGAGGCCGCGTGCCGGCCGGTCCACAGCGGCAGCGTCATGGCGCGGTAGGCGTCCCAGTCGCCCTCGAAGGTCACCAGCAGGTCGGCCAGGCCGACTTCTGCGTAGCCCGGGTCCGGGTGCTCGCCGTGGCCGAACACCACGGTGCCGCAGCCGGCCGCGCGGGCGGCCGTGGCCAGCCGCCGGTAGTGCGCGAGCGCACCCGGGTGGGTGGAGACCTGGTCGAGGTAGACGCCGGTGATGCCGTGGCGCTGACGGTACGTCAGGATGTCGGCCACCACGGCCGCGTGCGGCCGGCGGCCGTAGTCGGTGTCGGTGTAGCCGACCAACGGCAGTCCGGCGGCGCGGAGTTCGTCGGCGGCCTCGGCGAAGACGTGGTCCGGGAACTCGCCCGGACCGTCGGCGAGGTTGAGCACGACGGCGGCGATCCGGGCGGGGTCGGCGGCGGCGACCGCCTGCCAGGCCGCCGGGTCCACCGCGGGGTGGACGTACAGCGGCACCAGCAGGCGGCCGTCGGGGGTGTGCCCGGCGGTCATGCGACCACCGGGTCGGGCGTGGGCCCGGCGGTGCCGAGCCACAGGTCGCGCAGGGTGTCGGCGAGGTCCGTCTCCGGCCGCCAGCCGAGCTCCCGGTCGGCGGCCGACACGTCGGCCTGCTGCCAGGAGACCGTGGCCGAGCGCTCGGAGCCCGCCCCGCTCTCGTCGATCCGGCCGGTGAAGCCGGCCGCGGCGACCAGCCCGTCCGCGATCGCCCGGACCTGCCGGGCGTGCCCGGAGGCCAGGTTGAGCACCCGGGGGAGCGGACGGTCGGCGGTGACGGCCAGGCCGACCGCCTTCGCCACGTCCCGGGCGTCGACGAAGTCGCGGTAGGCGGAGAGGTCGCCGACCGTGATCACGCCGTCGGCGCCCTCGGGCGCCACCCGGCGCAGCTCGGCGGCCAGCCGGCCTGGCAGCGAGCCCGCCGGGGCGCCGGGGCCGACCGGGTTGAACACCCGCAGCACCACGGCGTCCAGCGGCGAGCCGGCCACCGCGAGGGAGCCGGCCAGCTTGGTCGCGCCGTACACGCCGACCGGGCGGGCGTCGGCGTCCTCGGCGAGGGACTCGCCCCGCGCGCAGACGCCGTACTCGCCGGCCGAACCGATGTGCACCAGGCGGGCCTTCGGGGCGCCGAGGGAGAGCGCCTCGCAGAGCACCGCCGGGCCGCGGGCGTTCACCTCGGCGAGCTTGACCGCGCTGCCGGCCACCGCGCCGGCGAAGTTGACCACCGCGTCGGGGGCCAGCGCGGACAGTTCCTCGCCGAGCGGGCCGGCCTGGGCGGTGGCCAGGTCCAGCCGGAGGTCGTGGGCGGGCCGCCGGCCCGCGGTCAGCACGGTGGCACCGGGCACTGACCGCAGGACGGCGGTGGCGTGACGGCCGAGGAAGCCGTCGCCGCCGAGGAGCAGAATTCTCACGCGGCCCGTCCGTCGCTCTCGGCGCCCGCGGTGGCGGGCTCGGTGGTCGCGTCGTCCGGGGCGGTGCGGGCGGCCGGGATCGGCAGCTCCGCGACACCCGGTGTGATGCCGCTCGACTCGAAGGGCATCAGGACCGGACGGATGGTGGAGAACTCGGCGTTGGCCCGGTCGTAGTCGTCGGGCCGGCCGATGTCCAGCCAGTAGCCGCCGAACTCGTACGCGGCGGGCGGGGTCTCGGCGGCCAGCAGGTCGAGCACCAGCTCGTCGAAGCCCAGCGGCAGGCCGGGGGTGTACTTGGCCAGCGCCGAGCGGGAGACGCCGTACACGCCCATCGAGACGCGGTAGTCGATGCTGGGCTTCTCCTGGAAGCCGGTGATGGTGCCCTCTTCGGAGGTCAGCACGCCGAAGTCGATCTTGACCTGGCGGGCGTAGGTGGCGATGGTCAGCGGGGCGCCGGACGCCTCGTGGTGCTTGAGCACCCCGGCGAAGTCCAGGTCGGTCAGGATGTCGCCGTTCATCACCAGGAAGTGCTCGGGCAGGCGCTCCTGCATGGTGAGCAGCGGGCCCATGGTGCCGAGCGGGCTGTCCTCGACGGCGTAGCCGACCCGCAGGCCCCACTGCGAGCCGTTGCCGACGTAGGCGCGGATGATGTGGCCGAGGTGGCCGATGGCCAGGGTGACGCTCTGGAAGCCCGCGGCGGCGAGCTGGCGCATCACGATCTCCAGGATCGCGTGCTGGTCGCCGATCGGGACGAGCGGCTTGGGAAGCGCGGTGGTGTACGGGCGGAGACGGACGCCCTTACCGCCGGCCAGGATCACTGCGTGCATGGTGTTTCCCCCACGGAAAGGATGTGCAGGACACGAACCTTGGTTACCAGGACGAGCAAGATCGGTCGGGGCGGGTCAGACGTTGTAGATGTCGGTCTTGTAGCGGGCCAGGTTGGCCGGGTCGCGGAAGAACTCGATGGTCTGCTCCAGGCCCTGCTCCAGGCTGAAGTTCGGGGCCCAGCCGGTGGCCTCGCGCAGCCGGGTCGCGTCCGCGACCAGGCGCATGACCTCGGAGTTGGTCGGACGGATGCGCTGCTCGTCCTCCTTCACCACCAGGTCCACGCCCATCAGCTTGCCGACCAGGGTGACCAGGTCGCCGACCGAGATCTCGCCGCCGGTGCCGGCGTTGAAGGTCCGGCCGACCACCGTGTCGGCGGGCGCGGTGCCCACCGTGCGGAAGGCGTTGGCGGTGTCCTTGACGAACGTGAAGTCGCGGGTCGGGCGCAGGTCGCCGAGGGTGATCTCGGTCTGGCCGGCCGCGACCTGGGCGATCACGGTCGGGATGACGGCGCGCATCGACTGGCGCGGGCCGAAGGTGTTGAACGGGCGCAGGGTGACGACCGGGGTCTCGAAGCTGGCGTGGTAGCTGTCGGCCAGCCGGTCCCCGCCGGCCTTGGAGGCGGCGTACGGGGACTGGGTGTTGATCGGGTGGTCCTCGGTGATCGGCACGGTCTGCGCGGTGCCGTAGGTCTCGCTGGTGGAGGTGTGCACCAGGCGGGGGATCTCCTGGTGGCGCACCGCCTCCAGCACGTTCAGGGTGCCGGTGACGTTGGTGTCCACGTACGAGTGGGGGGCGCGGTAGGAGTACGGGATCGCGATCAGGGCGGCCAGGTGGTAGACCGCCTCGGTGCCCTTGACCAGGCCGTTGACCGAGCCCGGGTCCCGGACGTCGCCGAGGACGATCTCGACCGAGTCCAGCACCTCCTCGGACAGGGTCTCCAGCCAGCCGAAGGACGAGAACGAGTTGTACTGGACCATCGCGCGGACGTGGTGCCCGTCGGCGACCAGGGTCTCGACGAGGTGGGAGCCGATGAAGCCCTCGGCTCCGGTAACCGCAACGCTGCTCATGCGGATGTCGCTTTCTCGATCTGCCGGGGCGGCCGGACGCACTGGGGTGGCCGGCCGCCGTTGGCCCGGTGGGTGTCTCAGGTGGAACGGGTACGGCGGTGCACGCGAAGGAGGCGTGCGGGATATTCGATGTGTTCAGCGGTGCTGGGTGGTGCGTTTTCAGCGGTGCTGGGTGGTGCGGCCGAGCGCGGGCCCGGCCAGTGCGGTGAGGACGAAGGCGGCCGTCCCGCAGCCGATCAGCTGCAGGACGATCGGGTCCGCACCCGCCAGCAGCCCGGCGCTCTCGGCGACCGCGGCGGCCAGACAGACGAGGGCGGTGCTCCAGCTGAACCCGAAGGCGTTCAGCAGCAGCGCCAGCCAGAGCGAGCCGCCGAGGAGCAGCATCGCGCCGAGCTGCGGCACGCCGAGCGCGGGGGCGCCGGGCCACAGCACGGTCGCGGCGGCGTCCAGCGCGGCCACGGTGGTGAGGTAGATGAACAGGCAGCCGAGCAGGATCCCGCCGGTGCGGCGGGTGAACTGGCCGCTGGTGTGGCTGGTGCGCAGGGCGGCCACCGCCATCGCCCGGTAGCGGAAGAGCAGCCACTCGGCGAGGCCCAGGCTGAGCGTCAGCGCGATCATGGCCGGTCCGGTCGGGGTGGTCGACGTGGCCTGCGCGGGGAGGCCGCCGGACTGCACGGCCTGGTGGATCGTCCCGCCGAGGCCGGCGATCAGCGTGAGCGCGCCGCAGGCCAGGCCGAACAGCAGGTGCGGGACCTCCTGGCGGACCGGCAGCCTCAGCTCGACGGACTCGCGTTCGCCGCCGCGGATGCAGACCAGCAGCTCCCGGACGGCCAGTCCGACCGCCAGCACCAGCGAGACGAGCAGCACGACCGTACGGACCGGCTGCGGGACGTCCGCCGCCAGCACCACGCCCGCGCCGACCGAGGCCGGGGCCAGCGCCAGCAGCAGGAACTTCTCCCGCCCGAGCACCAGCAGCACGGTCGCCGCGCCCAGGTAGCAGGACTGCCCGGCGGCGAAGCACAGCGCGCCCAGCGGCCCGCCGACCACGTACGCGGCGGCCGCCGCGACCAGCGCGCCGACCGGGGCGCCGATGGCCAGGCAGACCGCGGCCTCGCGGCGGCGCAGCCGGCCCAGCCAGCGGTAGGAGCGGTGCGCCAGCGCCTGGTTGAAGCCCCAGCTGACCAGCGTGGCGACGGACAGCGCGAGCATGCCCGAGGGCAGGCCGAAGCGCATCCGGGTGGTCGCGAACAGGTTGGCGCCGAGCAGGTAGCCGAGCCCCGGCAGGGCGAACACCAGGCCGCGCACCACGCAGCGCCAGGGGTCGGCCCGCCAGGGGTTGGCGAACTCGGAGCTCGGGCCGGGGTAGCGGCGCTCGACCTTCTCGAACAGTTCCTCGGCGACGGTGAACGCGTCGGGGCGGCCGTACAGCAGGGCGGCCTGCTCGTCCGACAGGCCGTCGGACTCCAGGAAGGCCGCGATCTCGTACGGGTGGACGGCGTCGGCGCAGACGTCGCGCAGGCGCTCGGCGAGCTCGTCCAGCGGGTCCGCGGGGAGGTAGAGCGAGTCATCCTGCTCCGGCTCCGGCTCCTGCTCCGACGGGGCGGGACGGCGGCGCTTGAGCGGCAGGGCGCGCAGCTGCACGGTCTGGTCGGGGCCGGCCTCGCCCGGAACAAGCCTCAAGGGACCGCTCACGCGTCCACCTCGCTGTGCTCGGCGGCCGCTGAGCGGGACACGCGCCTTTCGATGGTTCGCTCGCTGCGCTCGTTCACGCTCTGACCTCGCTGTGCTCGGCGGCCGCTGAGCGGGACACGCGCCTCTCGATGGTTCTGTCGCCGTGCCCGTTCACGCGCCGACCTCGCTCGGCTCGGGGCGGGCGGCGGCCAGCTGCTGGTCCCAGTCGGGGCTGGGGACCTGGTCGGTGACGGCGACCATGCCGCCGGGCATCCAGCGGGCGGTGCCCAGGAGCTCGGTGTAGATGCCGCGGAAGCCGTCGATGTTCTGGCGGAGGGTGAACTGCTCGATCACCCGCAGCCGGGCGCCCTCGCCGAGCCGGGCGCGCCGTTCGGCGTCGCGCAGCAGCTCGATCGCGGCGGCCGCCATCGGTTCGGGTTCGCGCGGCGGGACGACCAGTCCGGTGTCGCCGACGGCCTCGCGCACGCCGCCGACGTCGGTCGAGACGGTCGCGCGGCCGCAGGACATCGCCTCGATCAGGGTGAACGGGAAGCCCTCGCTGATGCTGGAGAGCATGACCACGTTGCCCGCCGCGTACGCGTCGGTGATGTCGGCGACGCGGCCCTCGAAGGCCACCGAGTCGGCTATGCCGAGCTCGGCGGCCAGGGCTATGCAGCCGTCCCGGTACGCCTCGCCGCCCTTGGGGGTGCCGCCGAAGAGCCGCAGACGCGCCTCGGGGATCTCCCGCTGGACGATGGCGAAGGCCCGGATCAGCGTCTCCAGGTCCTTGATCGGGTCGACCCGGCCGGCCCAGCTGAGGGTCGGCGTCTCGGGCTCGGGGCCGGCCGGCGGGAAGGCCGCCGGGTCCACCCCGTTGTAGACGGTGCGGATGTGCGAGGACGGCGTGCCGCCGCGCTCCTCCCAGCGCCGGTTGTACCGGTTGCCGGGGGTGACCAGGGCGGCCTGCCGGTAGCTCTCCTCGGCGAGCATCCGGTAGAAGCCGAGCAGCAGCGCCTTGACCGGCCAGCGGTAGGGGCCGGTGCGGTAGCCGAGGTAGCGCTCGCGCAGGTAGATGCCGTGCTCGGTGAGCAGAAACGGTACGCCGTACTGCTGGGCGGCGATCAGCCCCGGCAGGGTGGCGAGGCCGCCGCTGGCCGCGTGCGCGACGCCGTCCTTGGGCGGCTCGACCGAGAGCGGCCGCAGGGCGTGCTCCAGCAGGTCGGTGGCGTTCAGGGCGTCGTGCAGGGTGGGCCGGGAGACGGCGGTCGGCAGGTAGTCGCGGGTCCAGACCTGCTGGAGGGTGCGCAGCGCGCGCTCGCTGCGCAGCGCCGGGCTGAGCAGCCCGTGCCGGGCGAGGTCGGCGAAGTTGTACAGCTCGGTGCCGAAGTGGGTGGTGTAGACCGGGTCGAGGATGGAGTGCAGGAAGCGCTCGTACGCGTTGAGGAAGCGCCGCATCTCCTTGCCGCGGGGCGCTCGGCCCTCCGAGGCGGGCCCCCACAGCGGCGCGGTGGTGACCGACCGTACGTTGGCGGGCAGTTCCCAGGCCAGTGGCTCGTGGCCGGTTCCGGTGACGGCGATGACGTCGAACTCGACGTCCGGCATGCCCTGAACGAGCTGGTCGCACCAGACGCTCACGCCGCCGTGCTGGTGCGGATACGTCCCCTCGGTGAGCAGGGTGACGCGCATTCCTGTCCCCCCTCCTGTTCTTGCGTAGGTTCCGGCCTGGATGACCGGAACGGGAGCCGTGGCGGGGGCGGGCCGGGCGCCCCGCCCCGCCCCCCCCGGGGGGGGGGGGGGTGGTTTACGGTTAACCGGTGGCGGAGCGGGCGGGGGTGCTGCTCGGCGTGGGCGTCCCCCCCGAGGCCGTG